>JAPUDS010000036.1 GCA_027492975.1 Candidatus Saccharimonadota bacterium | reverse complement strand
AGTTGCTCGACTGGCAAACTGAGAAGACTGTCGACGAGATGTGTGCTGACACATGGAAATGGCAACAGCAACAGAGTACGCCCACAATATAGCTAAGCACATATTTACTTATGAAAAAACCAATCTCTCAACTAGACAGTATATATATCACAACCGGCTCTGTTGACCGTCCGCTTGCCGAACGAATTGCAAACAAGATGGGCCTTGATCTTAATGACGATGACATCAAAGTATTCCCCAGCGGCGAACGCTACTTTAGATATGTAGAATCAGTACGCGGGAAACACGTACTGATTATCCAATCTCTCACAGCAAGCAAGACCGGAAGTGTTAACGATGCCCTCCTTGAGTTAGTGCTCATGATCGACGCCGCCAGGCGTTCCTCTGCGGCTGAGATAACTGTCGTTAGTCCATATCTCGCATATATGCGGCAAGACAGGAAGGCACGCGGTCGCGAGCCGATTTCTGCCGCCGCAGTTATAAATCTACTGCAAACCACCGGAGCCCATCGTCTTGTTAGTGTCGACATGCATTCAGCGCAGACACAAGCGGTTTTTGATGGCCCATTTGACCACCTTACAGCCGAAGGTATCATCAGAAAAGCACTCAAAAAACGAATAAGCGACGCTTATGATAATTTTGTCGTAGTGTCCCCTGATGGTGGACGAGCAAAAGTGGCCGAACAGTACGCACAGCTGCTTGATCTGGAAGTTGTTCATATTCCCAAGAAAAGAGACGTTCGCGATTCCGCCACGATACATAGGCCGAATTCTGTCGAAGGTGTTGAAGGTAAGACCTGCATCCTTATAGATGACATGATAGATACAGCAGGTACGCTAGTCAGTGCCGCCGAAACATTAAACGCATCCGGCGCAAGAGGTGTTATTGCTGCTGCAACACACGGGCTTCTCTCCGGTCCAGCCATCAAGCGCATACAAAACTCCGCAATCACCGAGCTATTTGTCACCGACACATTACCGCAAGAGGATCACAAAGCCCTACTCGGCACCATGCTCACCGTTATACAGACTGCTCCGATGACTGCAGCCGCCCTGGAGGCAATTGTTGCAGGTGGTTCTGTTTTGCAACTATTTGAAGGTCGAAACTATCACTAATCTTGCGACTGCCTATAGATACCCAGCCAACCACTAGTCTCATCGGGTAAGTCGCTCATAAGCTTTGGTTTTACGGTCTGAAAAACACTGTTATGGCAACGATCCTTCAGGTTAAATTGTGCACCCGACAGATCGCCAGTGATCATAAATTTTAGTGGCGTCTGGTTATCACACCCTTCGGATAAAGTATGGATCTTTTGTGTGCTCACTTGTCGGTACCTATACTGATAATTTGCCCCCAGAACGGCTATGAGCATACCATTAACAAGTAGTGCAAAAATCATCACATATGGCAATATCTTACGTTGTTTTGCTAGCAAGAAAAGCGCCGTTATTACCACGACAGGAACAATAATTAGATGCGGAGTGTACCGCGCCCACCATGATTCATCAAAGAGCAAGATACCCCCGATAACAGGCAGTATCGGTAAGATAAATAACATATACTGCTTATGGCGAAACTGCTTGTAATTCATTGCTAGTACAATAATCGCCAGACCAGTCAGCAATAACACTCCCCCAAACCAAACACCGTACCCCGCTTGTCGAATATCGGGAGAACCTCCCGCAAAATATGTTAGCTCCTCAATTTTTATAGAAAATGGTATCTTGAGTGGAGAGTCTGCAACCAAATCATCGGTTGCTTCCATAATATTCATCGTCTCTCCAAAATTCGACTCCAGAAACTTATGTATCCCGCTTTTATGTGCATATGAACTTGGTTGGTTGGCTGTCATGATATCAATCGAAACCGGTCCCATAATCGGATATAACGGGTGGCTATGAGTTGTATAATTTTTTACATATGTAGGTATACCGACAACAAATAATCCCACTACCAGACCTATCGCGCCGGCTATCGTCAGCCGCTTCACCATACTCCACTCTTTCCTTACGATGCCGTACAACCAGTACACAAACACTGTTAGGCCCGCATACGCCACCCCTGTAAACTTTACGTTTATCAGTAGAATTATCACAAGAGCTATGACGCCATACAGACACCAGCTCGGTAGCAGCTTCTTTTTCTCGACGACTATACTCAAAAATACCGTCAGAAGAATCAGTAGCCCTCCCATAAGACCGTCAACATAAAAACTATAGATTTGCGCAACCGCAACGGGGCTAAACGCCGCTATCATCGCAAGCAGCAACGATTTATTCCTGTCGAGTCTATATCGTAGATAACCATAGACAGCCAAAAACACCGCTAACACCACCAGTGCGTTCAGTGCCTTACCGCTTTCGATATTTCCCGTCAGTGAGTAAATACTCGCTGCAACTATCCAAGACGCTTTCGGATACGCATCAACATAAATCGAGTTAGTTGACTCATATACTGGGTTCCAGCCTTCTTTTAGTAAGCCAATCGCTTCTTTATGATACGCATTACCGTCATATGAATTATCCATCGTCACCAAACCGAAGGTGACCGATCCCAAAACAAGCACCCCAAAAAGAAGTGGTGCTAACCAGCGCAGCAAAGATACATCTCGTAACATGAAATATATAAAGTACACTGCAGCAAACAAAGCGAGAAGCGGCCACGCGACAGAGACGACGCCATGGAAGAAAAAACCTATAGAATTCAGCAGAACCGTCAAGCCAACAAAGCCAACTATACCGACGCTCAAGATAAGCGCCGCGTACGCTTCTTTATTTTCTTTTTCTCTCACTCACCCTCCTTATAAAATGCAAACCAGCGTAATAGCAAGAACGTAACCGGCACGGCAACTATAACCGCAAAAGTATATGTTATCAAAGGATATAAGTGAAGCGTATCGGTAAGAATATGAACCAGCACGAACTGTACTGCAAAATTTGGCATATACGACACGACAAATTTACCAAACTTTTTCATCGTAAACCCAAAATCTCTAAATGTAACGACACTGTTTAGATAATAAGACGGCACGAGACTAATCGTAAATCCAACAACAAATGCAAGTTGTGGACTTGCTATAAACAAAGAGAAGATCCAGGCGAGCATGACACCTATACAGGCATTCACTCCACCAACAAGCAAAAACCGTAGAAAAGCCGGACTTTTCAGTGACTTCAGCTTCGACGGTTTGTACTCGTCATACGCTATAAATTTGCTTCCACGCACCACAAACGCTCGTTTTCCTAGCTTAAAGATGGGCACATCGGACTGGCTATCGCTATATACATCTTGTATCTCTGGTAATTTTCCGTCGAAAAATTGTTGCAGACGTCTAACTTTTTCCTCACCGCGACAGTTCTTACCTTGTATCAAGCCAGTAGCGGGATTCATCGTCGTTGCAATCAAATTCTTCACCCCCACTTTTTTCGTAGCAGGTAGTAGTAAAAATTCTGGCGAGGCAGAAACTATGACATCCGATACTTTTTTCTGGTTGAGATACCATTGTTTTATTTTTCCATCATGTCGCCGCCAAAATACTTCAAGAGCTTCTTCGATACTCTCCATGTCGCGCAGAAAACGAAATGCGACTTGTTTTATCTGCTTACGTGTTTGAAGCCCAAAAATATAGAGAAACAGCGCCCAGCCCATAGACGGAACGTATTTCCAGAGCCGAATATTCCTTGAAAAAGTGAAGAGTATGAAATCAAGCGACGCATCACCGTCATATATCGTATGATCAAAATCATATATATTGACGGCCTTGCTCATCTATATATACACCAGACACACTGTAGTTAGTACAGAAACGGCGGCCAATATGAGAAGCGGCTTATTATTTAGTAAAACATCAACCGGATCACCCGACGATGTTTCGTTTTCAACCACCAAACTATAATTCATGAAAGTAAGTATCAAAAGCGGGACCGTCAGATATAGATACTTACCATGCGAAGCATCCATCGCCCATAAAGCATAAAAGACTAAGAGCAGTGCAAAAAATACATACATATTTTTATCTAAAAACGCGATAGAATAGTACCGGTTTACTCGCCTACTCTTTACACCGTGTGTCTGTATTTCATTGCGCCTCTTACCAAGACTCAGGTATAACGATCCGGCCAGAACAGTCATATACAGCCAGCCCGACACCACAACGTCAACTACTTCGCCGCCGTACAATACCCGAATAACAAATCCACTCGCTAAAATCGCAACATCTATCACAGGAATATTCTTTAGTCCAAAGCTATACGCTACATTGAGTATTAGATACAGGCCAAGCAGCGCCCAGGCCAGGGGCGATAAGCCTATAGCTATGCCGAGTACTATGGTTAAAATAAGCAGTACCCCCCCCGCGACAGCAGCTACCCAGAGCGGAACAAGACCAGAAGCTAGAGGGCGCAGCTTCTTGGTCGGGTGTTTTCTGTCATGCTCAACATCACGAACGTCATTCACTATATACACAAGCGATGCGACAAACGAAAAGACTACAAATGCACCGACAAGTTCAACCAATTTACTCTGCTCAAGTATCCCACCGCTAAAGACCAGTGGCATAAAAATCAGCCCGTTCTTAACCCAGTGTTTTGGACGAAGTAAACCTATGACAGCTCTCAGCATTATCTGTAGTATACCATAATCAAGCGCGCCAAGATTCCTGCAAAG
>JAPUDS010000035.1 GCA_027492975.1 Candidatus Saccharimonadota bacterium | reverse complement strand
CCACCGATCATTTTGTATGGAACACTGTAACGCAACATCGCTTCTTCGATGGCGCGGCTCTGCGCATTTGTACGATACAGCACGACAAACTCATCATACCCTCGAAGGCGCATATCCACAGCAAGCTTCACGCGGCTGACTATAGCTTCCGCCTCGTGCGTCTCGCTGGCGACATGGACCACTTGAACTGGCTGGCCGTCCGTACGATCAGTTGTTAGTTTTTTGTCGGAGCGCTGAAGATTTTTCGTGATAACGTTATGAGCTGCGTCGAGGATCGGTTTGGTTGAGCGATAATTTTTTTCAAGTTTTATGATAGTTGCGCCGGGAAAATCACGTTCGAAGTTGAGAATATTTGTAAAATCCGCCCCACGCCAACTGTAGATCGACTGCCAGTCGTCTCCAACAACGCAAATGTTTTCTGTCGCTCCGGCAAGCAATTTGATAAGCCTATACTGCACCTTATTTGTGTCTTGGTACTCGTCCACCATGATGTACTGAAACCGTTTTTGCCAGAGTTCACGAAGCGGTGAAACGTCTGCAAGCAGCCGGACCGCTTCAAGCAACAGATCATCAAAATCAAGCGCCTTGGCGTTTTTTTTCATCGTTTCGTAACGCGGAAACACACTCGCAACTATCTTTTGTAGTGGCAGCTGAGCCGTATCGGCATACTCTACGGCAGTCAATCCCTCATTTTTGGCACTACTGATCAAACTTGCGACCGACCGGGGTGAATAATTTTTTTCAGATATATTCTGTTCTTTCATGACGGATTTGATAAAGCCGAGACGATCCGACTCATCAAGAATCACAAAATTTTTCGGGATACCGATATGTTCTCCGTCATAGCGAAGCATACGAACGCATATAGAGTGAAACGTGCCCATCCACGGCATAAATGATCTAGGAGGGGTAAACCCCTCCCCCTGAAGCCGCTGCATAGCAGCGTTGCTTTCAGCGGCTATAGCGGTATGGTGGTCAGAAAGTAAACGCCAAAGCCGCTCGCGCATTTCTTTTGCGGCTTTGTTCGTAAACGTGACCGCAAGAATAGCACCAGTCGGGACGCCCTCATCGACGAGGCGCGCTATCCGGTGCGTCAGCGTTTTCGTTTTACCCGAACCTGCTCCGGCAAGAAGCAGGAGCGGACCAGTGGTATGCACTACCGCTTGCCGCTGTGCCTCGTTGAGTTCTGCAAATACATCCATGTCGACTACTATTGTATACGAGGACTGGGTATAAAATTGTTGTGGTTTTCTCTAGATAAGTTTCAGGACCGCGATAGCATACCACGCCCCTGCTCCAAGAAGAGCCAGGACAACGATAACGAGCGCAACGATAAGGCCGGTATGACTGTGTTTTGCCGGTGGTGTAAGAGGCTGATGGTAGTCTTTCGTATCAAATACCGGGTGATCACCTTGGTCATCTGATGGCGCCTCGGTATTCTTGTACTGTGGGGGGATCGACGTCGCCATGCCGACAGCCTCTGGTGCCACAGTATCAGATCCAGCCGTTTCCTCGGCTGCGCCACTAAGAAGCTGGTTTGGGTTGTCTGACTCGACAGAAACGACTTCTGGTGTTAACTCTTGCGGGACGGGCACGGCAGGTAACTCTTCCTTTACTTCGCCTTCGGGCGTATCTTCCAACTGAGTTTCTTCGGTTATTTCGGATGTTTCACTGTCGACGACAGTACCGTCGGAAGGTTCGGTCGAGGTATTCGTAAAGGCTCCAAGCGGTCGCTTCTCTATCTCCGGTCCACCACTCACAAAAGGAGACACTGGCGCTTCTTCAGGAATTTCAGGTACATCAGGTATATCTTCCTCAACCTCTTCGCTAGCGCTACTCAGATCGTCTATAAGCTCATCTGTGGCAATCTCGTCGTTATTTTCGACAGACACATCACTCTCTGCGGACTCGGTCGATACATCGTCGAGTACCTCAGAAGCTTCTCCGAGCTTTTCGTGCTCGGTTTGCTCCATAATATCAAGTGGATCGGGCCATTCTGAGCGTTTAGTCGGTACTTCTTCCGTTTCATTGCTGATCTCCGGCTCGACAACCGTTTCTGCGGGCGGTAGTTCTTCCGACAACTTCGGAACAACTACACCTACCGGCTGAGCTGTTTCAACAACGGCCGGATTGAGCGGCTGGATGGTAGCCGCTTGTCGGTTTTGACGCGGTGCGGTCGATGTTATCATGTCGGACGACGGATGCACCATGTCCATAAACTGACCCCGGCGCTGCGGGACGACATTCTGGGGAGCTGGTTCGGGCGCCTCCGGCAAGGGCTGATCAGAAACAGGCTGCGTAGCTACCGAGGAGACCTGGTCATCCTGCGCTGGATCATCCGTTGGTTTTTGCAACGCGGAGTTAACTGCTTTATCAAGTTCTTCAAAATTTATATCGTCCATATCCCACCACCTTATTTCGCTTGTTTTTTCTGCGTCCCCGCTTCTTTCACTATCGCCGCAAAGTCATCTGGTTTCAGACTGGCACCGCCGACCAGTAGGCCGTCGACCCCTTTCGTCGCAAGAAAACCACCGGCATTTGTTGCGTCGACGCTTCCACCGTACAAGAAACGAACATCTTCGGCCGCTTTTTTCCCGTATAGTGCACTGATTTGCTTTCGTAAAGCTTTTTCAACCACCTGAACATCTTCGGCTGTCGGAACGTTGCCGGTACCGATAGCCCAGACTGGTTCATAGGCAACTGCAACATTGCTCATTTCTTCGCTTGTTACATTTGCAAGACCGCTTGTCAGCTGGTCGCGAACTACTTCGACTGTCTCGCCATCGGTTCGCTCATTTGCCGTCTCACCAACACAGAGGATCGGTCGCATACCATTCCGTAGCACTGCCTGGACCTTCTGTCGTATGTCGCGTTCGGTTTCATGGAAGATATGTCGCCGTTCGGAGTGCCCAACGATAACATAGTCAGCAACACCGCGGAGCATCTCAGCCGCTACTTCGCCAGTAAATGCCCCTTCATCACGCCAGTAACAGTTCTGGGCACCAAGTCGAAACTGACGATGATTGACTTGCAGACTCAGTGACTGTAGCGACAGCAGGTTCGGGCACAGAACAACATCGACCGAACGATATGTTTTGACTTTTTCACTCAGAGCGTGCAACAAAAGACTCGCTTTGTGCGTGTTGTTGTACATTTTCCAGTTGCCAACGATCAATTTCTTCCGCATTGGGTTCTTTCGTTATTCCTTATAAAACTTATGTTTATTGTACATCACCCTCGCTCAGGCGTCCATAAGCGCTTCGATACCGGGTAACTTTTCCCCTGCCATCAGCTCAAGGCTTGCTCCGCCACCGGTCGACACCAGACCAAAACTTTCGCCGTTTGCCGCGTCCCAGTGTAGAACAAAATCAGCCGTATCGCCGCCGCCAACCACCGAAGCGATACCTTGATGGGACGCAAGGTACAGAGCAAGCCGCGCCGAGCCGTGAGCGAACTGCGGCAGCTCAGAGTACCCGAGCGTACCATTCCAGATGACAGTCCCAGCCCCGTTCAGTTCCTTGTCGATGTGATCCATGGTTGCAGTACCGATATCGAGTATGATGTCGGTGCCTGCAACTTCTTCACGTTTTTTATTCTCCCGCACTGCCTCCGGCATAATTTCGGTGGCAACCGCAACATCTTTCGGGATGATGAGAAATTCATCGATCTTTTCTTTACCGACCTTCGTCTCGACCGCTCGGTATATCTTCTCTATAACATCATCAACCCCGTCTTCTACGCGGCTTTTACCGACAGGATAGCCCTTGTATTTCAAAAAGTTATTTGCCATCGCTCCACCGATAATCACCTTGTCGGCAAGCTCAACAAACCGCTCGACTAGTTGTATCTTGTCGGAAATCTTCGCACCACCCATAACGGCGACGAGCGGACGTTTTGGATGTTCCATCGCACTCGTAATGGCCATGTACTCCTTTTCCAGTAACAGCCCCGCGACGCTTGGCAGGAACTGCGTGATAGCGCTCGTCGATGCTTGAGCGCGGTGTGCAACACCGAACCCATCTTGAACAAAATAACTCGCCTGGCTGCTTTTTGCGAGCTGGGCTGCAAACGCCAGGTCATTTGTCTCATCACCAGGGTAAAACCGCACATTTTCAAGGAGTAATACTGATGCTTTTGGCGCATTTTTTACCGCCATGGCGACCTTGTCACCGACACAGCCGTCAACAAACCGGACATGAACACCAAGTAGCTCACCGAGACGAGTTGCGACCGGCGTAAGGCTCAGTTCCTGTACGACTTTTCCTTCCGGCCGACCAAGATGCGCCATGATAACAACTTTGCAGCCGCGAGCTAGAAGCGCCTTCACCGTCGGCACGCTCGAGCGAATACGATAGTCATCTTTTATCTCGCCGTTTTCGAGTGGCACATTATAGTCCGCCCGAACAAGTACCGTTTTGCCATCTAACGGTATGTCGACGATCGTCTTCTTCGGAAATCCACCCTTTCGCATTACGCTTATGATAGCACAACTCACCCGTCAGATACTACCTGGTTATAGGTTGCCAACTTAAGCACTTTGCGTTATCATACGGTCAGTATCTGACACACAAGTCGGGTACATACTAACAATTCGGCAAATGATGGCCCAAACTTAGTATCCGCAAAGAGAAAAGCATGGTCATAAAGACTCAGCAAAGCATACGACGCTCGTCGTCTAGGTTTTGCTTTGCTGAGCCATGTACAGGAATGTGCATGGGGATCGAAAGATCCCGCCTGGCGGCGAGCTTCGTGTTTTCACGGAAGTAACATCGCCAGGTTACATCAACTCAACAGGAGAACTAGCGACCATGACAAGACTACCCACCCCAGGA
>JAPUDS010000034.1:26734-35929 GCA_027492975.1 Candidatus Saccharimonadota bacterium | reverse complement strand
CCACCAAAGAAATAAGCACCGAGATTGGTGCTAATTTTTATGTACACGACTTTTTGCGTCTGGTGTGTCTTCAGCCTCAAGACTTGCCTGAGTTTTTTGCCCCCAAGACTGTAGTCGGCTCATCGTTCGGAGCGCTTTACTGGGATCCTCGGCAGTCAACAGCTTGATACCAGCTGACATTTCCTCAACCGTTAGCGCAGGTTCGTCCATCGACGGCAAAAAGTAATTTGGGTTGGTCATACTCAAGTGTAGTGCAGCTAGCCCAAGCGGCACCTTGTCTCGAGCATATCTAACCCCCGTCTCAGGGTTGGTGTTGACTTGAGAATGATGCCAGCGTATAACGTCAGCTGCCTGTTCTGGGATGAGATACGACGGTGAGCCTGTATTCATATCTTTATTATAGCATAAACATTACATTTTTGTCAATCATTATACCTCTGTTTCACCAAAAAAACACCGCCCATGACGAGCGGTGTTTTACCTAATCCCCTCTGGAATTAGTCTTTGCGAATCTTGCGGATAGTCAGGAACCCGTTGCGTGGGTTCTCGGTGACTTCATAACCTTCCGGTAGACCGGTTGGCTCACCTTTACCGCCTTCGACCTTTGCGAAGAAGTAAATGGTTTGGTTCTTGCCGCCACGAAGTGTGACATCTTTCTTGTGCAAGAAGTACTGTACCCCTTTTGAGTTGGTGTGTGCGTAAGCTGCCATAGACAGTTTGTCCTCCTTTAACTCTTACAGTTACTAAGATACCTCTGTCGCACAGAGGTGTCAACCACTAAATGGCTCTAAATCGTCGTTTTAAAAGGATTTTTAAAATTATCACCCCTGTTATTCGGCCGATAATAATAAGCAAAATCAATGCTGAAATTGCAACAGAAATACCCGCAGCATCGAGCGACCAAAGTGGCGATACGAAATTGACTTTATACAGTTCGGAGCGCGGCAGTTGTAGTTCTGAGACTAAAGTTGACGAGCTACCGAGTTCTTTCACTTTTGCGAGTACGCATGGAACATACAGCCCTCCATGCGCCGCACGGGCACTAGCGCTTTGACACTGAACGCTCGCTTGTTGGTATAGCGCACTATCTGGGTTTGCCGTATCCGCAGCAGCCTGAACAGCCGCCTCTCTGGCCCGTTCATATGAAGCAGTCAGATAAAATCCATCGCCGAGACTCGTGTTCATGTGCGAGGTAACATGGGCTCCAAGTGCGTCGATAGCTTTATGTATCGCCGCACTATCTCCCTTTTCATCAGCCACGATAACCGCTCGTCGCAGCTCAGACATAGCAAGACTGTTCAGCCGTAAAAATGTCGCTGAAACGAGTACGCTAAGCAGAAGTAGCACTGCTAGTTGCCACGTTTTTACAGCCGTAAGACGTTTTAGCCGTCGACGAAGCCGTTCACGATAGGCCTTTGTATCCCACCTCATATCACTTCTAGTGTAACACGAGAAAGCCCGGTTATTCTCCCATCTACCCTGTTAATTCATGCGTAATTTTTTGAACCCGTGGATCAAAACGAGCGGTATAAGACCGGCCATGAGAACAAAGACGGCCTTGAGGCCATTGATATCACCGAGCCACCAAATACACGCCGCTGCCATAAACGCGATGAGACTTCCGCCCAGGCAGAAAAACAGGTCGGTAAAGGCAAAATACACCGCCCTGTATCCGGGAATATGCTCAACCATATCGTATTGGCCACGAACCGTTGGCATGGCGTAGGCACTGACTC
The DNA here is from genome assembly GCA_027492975.1 of Candidatus Saccharimonadota bacterium. Lineage (GTDB taxonomy): Bacteria > Patescibacteriota > Saccharimonadia > Saccharimonadales > Saccharimonadaceae > JAPUDS01. The sequence goes on along the minus strand of JAPUDS010000034.1, from coordinate 34,193 downwards.
TCGCTTCATTGGCGATATTGACCATACCCACCTCGACTGGAGTTGTCACGAACGGCCGGGCGGCATTGACAAGTATGCTGAGATACGCGCCAAAACGAAGCAACTGTTTGCTTCTGCTGCGGTCTATGAGCAGCCCGTATACTCGCGAGGCAGCGATGGATGCAACAAAAGATATAGAGGAAAGAATCCCAAGCTGTGCATAGACAGCGTTCGAAGCAGTACCAAAGATAACGATAGCGACAAAAAGCGCCCATAACCCGCCCGAAACAACAGAGTCGGCGCCGCGAACGACCGGGGAAAGCATCTGCTTACCGAGTGATTTCCAGTCGAACCCATGATACGTCACCCGTTGTCGACGCTGAGTACTTTCAGGGCTGGCAAGCAATGGTAAGGCGGCCGCAACCATGACAAGTGATGCTGTCCACATGATTGCTTCCGGTCCAAAACGAAACGCAAGAAAACCGCCGACCGTCGGAGCTATCGCCGCTCCGATCTTTTCTGCGATATACAGCCAGCCAAGCTCTCGCCCGGCCTCTCGATCGTGTTTTACGGTCGAAAACTGTACGTCTGTCGCAACACTCAGCAGAGTGAGCGACATCGCCTGAAATGCAAAATATCCTACTGTCGCGGCGATAGTATATGTGTCTATGAGCGCGAGCGAAACAAGCGCCGGAACAGCGAGAATGTTACTGAGCAGGAGTGATGCTTTTGGTCCCAGCCAGGCAACGATATGCGCTGCTAGGTACGCCCAGAAGACACTGTACAAGAGATATGTCCCGATAAGTATGCATATAAACAGCAAACTGTACCCCTGTTGATACAGATATACCGTGACAAATGCATCGACAAGGTTCTGGGCCACAACTCGAAGAAACCGTGCTGCGTACAGCTCGGCTATTTCTGAAAAAGGCACCGAACGCCAGTAAGCGTGACTGCCGCGAAGTGCAAAGAGTACTCTGTGAAACATAGATGTTTGTTATTTGTTGTTAACCCTCTTATTTAATCATAACCGTCATAAAAAGCGAAGGATCGCTATGGTATATTAGTCATATGGTTATTTATTTCTCTGGTATAGGTGGTGTTGGTATCGGTCCGCTGGCTGAAATAGCCCTCGATGCTGGGCATACCGTCATCGGTTCCGACCTCTGTGCGAGTCCTCTCACAGAACAACTCGCTCGTCGCGGTGTACGCATCACCCTGAGCCAAGATGGTGCAGACATCGCCCGTACTCACGAGGAAACTCCTATAGATTGGTTCGTATATAGTACGGCGATACCCGAAAACAGCCCGGAGCTACAGTTCGCGAGAGATCAAGGTATCCGTACCAGCAAACGAGACGAACTGCTCGCCAGGATCATTAGCGAAAACAATCTGAAGCTTATCGCTGTTGCCGGAACGCACGGCAAAACGACGACAACCAGCATGCTCGTCTGGTGTTTTAAAGCACTCGGTCTCCCGGTTAGTTATTCTGTTGGAACAACGCTTGCTTTTGGGCCGAGTGGCGCATACGACAGCGAGAGCGAGTACTTTGTATACGAATGTGACGAATACGATCGTAATTTTCTCCATTTTGAGCCAAATCTCGCCGTCATCGCATCGCTCGACTATGATCATCCAGATACATACAAAAATGAACATGAGTACAAAAATGCATTTTTACAGTTTATGAGTCAGTCAAGTTATACGCTTTTATGGGAAAAAGACCGACGATTCTTAGACGGTGCGGATATGTCGGTTGACTATGAAGCCTATGACGAACTCATGGACCTTTCGCGTTTCTCTCTTGTCGGCGACCATGTCCGGCACAACGCATTTTTGGTACAACGCGTGCTTGAGCGGATATTTCCCAACCTATCTTCTGAGCAAATTGTCGCTAGTATAGATAGCTTCCCGGGCTCAGGGCGTCGGTTTGAGAAGCTGGCAGAAAACCTCTATAGCGACTACGGGCATCACCCAACGGAAATAGCCGCAACACTCCAGCTCGCCCGCGAACTATCCGACCATGTCGTTCTCATCTACCAACCGCACCAGAATATTCGCCAGTACGAACTGCGACATGACTACAAAAATTGTATGGAGCTAGCTGATGAAATTTACTGGCTACCGACCTATCTCAGCCGCGAAGACCCGAACTTGCCAGTACTTACACCCGAAGAGCTCAGCATGGAACTCGTGAACGCATCGTCTGCTCACACGGCCGAGATGAACGATGAGCTATGGAATGAGATATCCCGTCATCGTACTGCCAGTCATCTCGTCCTTGTCATGGGTGCCGGCGATATCGACGCTTGGATACGTCAAAGGCTATAATTTTTCGGAAGCTGACACGAACATGATGGGTAGCCCTTCGGCTGTCCATTTTTGTTCATACGTTGTCATGATTTTGTAGTCATCAGACAAACCAGACTCATGAAGGTCGTAGGTTAGAGCGGAGAGAGACCAGCCGTGTGCAACAAGTTGCTCTAACGACCAGTCAAACAAGCCGTGACTGTCGGTTTTTAAGAGTAATTGTGCATGTTTGTCCATATGGACTTTTTTGTATATTTCTAAAAATTTAGAGTGAGTGAGTCTGCGTTTGGCGTCTCGCTCTTTCGGAAATGGATCAGAAAACGTCAGCCAGACCGCCCGCACTGATCCCGGTCTCACGATATCAAGTAGCTGGTCCGCCCTGGCGCGGACGAAAAAGATATTCTCAAGACCTAACTGTAGTGCTGCGCGGGCACCTTTTTGTAAACGATCGGCTTTGACATCAACTGCAATAAACGTTTGTTCCGGATACCGCCGCGCGAGTTCGACAAGAAAAAGTCCCGTTCCTGCTCCAACTTCAACCGTAAGATTGTTTTGTTCGAGAGGTTTCCACTGCTCAAACTCAAAACAATTTTCTGCGTTGTGAAACAATGCAAAACGATACTTTTTGCGTTTGCGGATAATGACGAAGTCTTCCGGATTTAAGGGGTCATGCTGCATACTTATTCGTTCGGACCAATTTGCAGGCTGTCGCTGTTTAACGCATCGCCGTCAAATTTACCAAGCGTGTCGAGCGCAGTGCGATTTTTTTTAAACAACGCCTGAAAGTCGGCTATGGCTTTTTCGTCAAGCAACCCGGTTGAGTCAAATTTTTGCACTTCGTTCCCGCCTTCTGAGGAGCGTATATCCTCTCGATTTGGTAGGCTAACATCAAGCCGGGAAACATCATCGAGATCATACAGCTTGAGGCCGATCACGGTCATGATAAGTGCGATAAGGACAGCTCCAACTATACCAAGTACGATACGCCGTTCGGTGAAAAAAGTGATAAGGCGCCCAGGACCGCTCATTCTTGCACTCCTTGCTTAATCACATCGACTCCACTCTGATAACTGTCGAGTAGTCCGTCAAACTTACTCACTTTGCCATTGAGACTTGCTCGCTTGTCGCGGAGCAGGACCAGCCGATCGTTAAATGTAGTTGGTTCGTTCTTGCAGTCCATCTGTATGAGAGTCGTCATGGCATCATCATACTCGCTATACTCGCTCCGGAACAGCTCCCATGTCTTTTGGTAATCACTCGCTATAGTGATGAGTTCTGGCGCGTTAATTTTGTTTTCGACCACTCGGCTATTGAAACTCGTCATAAGTTTTAAGAGCGCTTCGTACCGGTAACCACGGTTGATACGTGTCAACTTGTCTGATGCTTGAACGTGCTGTAGATTGATTTGAGCATTGACGCAGTTTGTTCGTATAGCATTTAGCTGAGCATCCGAAAGCGAACCCTCGGCACGCACCAACGGTGCAACAAGAACGACAAGCAACACAGCGATAACGGGCACAACTCGTTTCATACATGTCCTAGTATGGTCCATCAAGGGAGTAAGGTCAAACGTCAGCACCGGCAAACTGACTATTGTAGAGCGATGCGTAGAAACCGTTTTGCTGCATCAGTGCTCGATGATCGCCTTGCTCGATAACATTGCCATCTTTCATAACCAGGATGAGGTCAGCGTCACGAATCGTTGACAAGCGGTGAGCGATAACAAAGCTAGTTTTGCCTTTCATGAGGTTGTCCATAGCTTTTTGGATCAGCACTTCAGTTCGGGTATCAACCGAGCTTGTCGCTTCGTCGAGGATGAGCATCGGTGTTTTTGCGAGCATCGCCCGAGCGATGGTGAGTAGCTGTTTTTCACCCTGGGAGACGTTGTTGGCTTCTTCGTTCAGCTCCATGTCATACCCGCCCGGTAACGAGTGAACGAAATGGTCGACGTGGGCTTCCTGCGCGGTATGAATCATCTGTGCTTCAGTTGCCTTCGGTGCGCCGTAGGTGATGTTGTCGCGGATCGTACCGCTAAATAGCCAGGTGTCCTGCAGCACCATGCCGAACAGCCGTCGCACATCGGCGCGTTTCATGTTTTTGATGCTGACGCCGTCGATGGTTATATCGCCGCTGCCGACTTCGTAAAAGCGCATCAGCAGGTTGACGAGCGTAGTTTTACCAGCACCAGTCGGACCAACGATAGCTATCCGATGACCTGGTTCGATAATTGCCGACAAGCCCTTGATAACTGGTTTGCCCGGGTCGTAGCCGAACACCACGTTGTCAAAGACCACTCGACCCGTCACTTTGTCGAGCCGGGCAGGTTTCGTGGCTTCAGCCGACTGTTCCGGCTCATCAAGAAACTCGAAGACGCGCTCAGCCGCCGCGGCAGTTGACTGCAATACGTTTGCGATATTTGCGGTTTGCATGATCGGCTGGTTAAACTGCTGCACGTACTGGATAAACGCCTGGATATCACCGATCTTGATATGCCCATTTATCGCCAGCCAGCCGCCCGCCACCGCCACACCAACATACCCGAGGTTGCCGACAAAGTTCATCAGCGGGAACATCAGACCAGAGAAGAACTGTGCCCGCCACGCGCTATGATACAGCTTGTCGTTGATGCCGTTGAACTTCGTAACCGAGGCTTCTTCGCCGTTGAAAACACGCATAACCTGATGCCCGGCATACATTTCCTCGACGTGACCGTTTATGTCACCAAGTAATTCTTGTTGGCGGACAAATTGTACCTGCGATCTTTTGGTGATAAATGCGATAAATCCAAAACTGATCGGTAACACCACAATCGTGATGATAGTCAGCACCCAGCTAATACTAAGCATCATGACGATGATACCGACGATCATCACCACCGACGTCACAATCTGCGACAAGCTCTGGTTCAGCGTCTGCGAGATAGTGTCGACATCGTTAGTCACTCGGCTCAGCACTTCACCGTAGGTGCGTTTGTCAAAGTAGCTCAGCGGCAGGCGATTGATCTTACTGGAGAGGTCGCGGCGCAGGACATAGGTCACTTTCTGAGTGATGTTGGTCATGATCCACCCCTGAATATAACTAAACAGAGCGCTGAACAAGTAGAGACCAAGTAGCAACAGGACGATGTCACGGATAGCATCAAAGTGAAAGGTCGGCCGCGCAGAAAGATCAAGCGACTTTATGGTACTTAGTTGACCTTCCGGAATCTGACTTCGCTCTGACTCCGGCATTCGGTTGATGACGTCAGCACCTGTCGTTCCCTTTGGCAACTGTACACCCTCTGGCAATTTCGAGGTGATCGCGTCGTATGCTTTCATAGCCACATAATCATCAACTATTTGGTTCGTAGCATGTCCCATAATTTTCGGGCTGGCGATGGCAAACGCCGTACTCGCGATCACAAAAACGAGCACTACAACCAACTGCCAAGTATATGGTTTTAGATGCTGCACAAGCTTTTTGATCGTACCCTTAAAATCGCGGGCTTTTTCGGCTGGCGCACCGGTCGGCGGCGGGCCAAAGCCGCCAAAACCACGCGGACGATGAGATTGAGTTTCAGGCTTCTTGTCCATTACTTCGTCTCCTTTGCGGTCGCTTCGATGCTCGCTAGTTCTTCGTCAGATAACTGCGAGTAAGCGATTTCCTGGTAGACTTTGTTCGACTGCATAAGCTGGCTATGCGTGCCTTGCCCGACGATTTTACCCTCGTCGAGTACGATGATCTTGTCGGCGTTCATGATAGTACTGATACGCTGTCCGACGATAAGAACTGTTTTGTTCTTCGTCTCGGTTTCAAGAGCTTTTCGAAGCGCTGCATCGGTCTTGAAGTCCAGTGCGGAAAACGAATCATCAAATATGTAAACGTTCGGCTTTACCGCCAGCGCCCGAGCTATCGACAGACGCTGTTTCTGCCCGCCCGAAACGTTTGCGCCGCCCTGAGCGATATCGCTGTCGATTCCACTCGCGAGCTTTTTAACAAACTCGGTGGCTTGAGCAGTTTTGACAGCTTTGTTGATGTCTCTCGCTGAAGCTTTGTCGTTGCCGTAGGCGATGTTACTTTTCACCGTACCGGAAAACAATACGCCTTTTTGCGGGACATAACCGATTTGACCGTAGAGATCCTTGAGCCGTAAGTCACGCACATCAACGCCATCAAGTAGCACTTGCCCGGCTGATACATCATAAAAGCGGGGGATCAGGCCAATCAGTGTTGATTTACCACTCCCGGTACTACCGATAAACGCAGTGGTTTGTCCTGGCTCAGCCGTGAAGTTGACATCTGAGAGTACCGGGCTATCAGCATCTGGATAGGTAAAGGTAACGTCGCGAAATTCAATCTGACCGCGTCCATTTTTCGCTCGTTTCACTGGTTTTTTCGGGTCGCGAATGGTCGGTTCAGTGTCGATGACTTCGCTGACACGTTTTGCTGACACACTCGCCCGTGGGACCATGATAAAGATGATCGAGATCATCAGGAACGACATGATAACCTGCGTTGCGTACTGCATAAAGGCCATCATATTGCCGATCTCGACACTGCCATCACTGACCAGTTGCGCACCAAACCAAACGATAGCAACGAGTGCGATATTCATGAGCAACATCATGAACGGCTGGAGGATGATCATCAGACGGTTGACAAACAGGTTGAGCCGCATCAGATCGTGGTTGGTGGCGTCAAATTTCTTTTCCTCAACCTTTTCATTGTTAAACGCTCGAACCACCCGCAGACCAGTCAGGTTCTCGCGTGTCACCAGGTTCAGCTTGTCGACCGTTTTCTGGAGAATCTTGAACTTTGGCAAGGCAAAGATAAACAGGAAAACGATAACAGCGAGCAGTGCCACCACTGCCACAGCGATAATCCAGCTAAGCTCCGGCGCGTTTTGCATCGCGTTTTGCAGGGCTCCGATCGCCATAAACGGCGCCATGAGCACCATGCGGAAAATCATGATAGTCACCATCTGGATCTGCTGAATATCGTTCGTCGAACGGGTTATCAGTGACGCAGTTGAAAACGTGTTAAATTCCGTTATAGAAAAACTCTCGACTTTTTCAAATACTTTCCGCCGGATATCGCGTGCAAACCCAGTCGCAACTCGCGCCGCCAAATAGCCGACACCAACCGCCGCAATACCACCGCCAAGGGTGATGAGCAGCATGATACCGCCATT
>JAPUDS010000034.1:2925-26634 GCA_027492975.1 Candidatus Saccharimonadota bacterium | reverse complement strand
TTGTTCGCGTTCCATAAGCCAGCAAATAGTTTAGCAGCTAAACTATCTCGAAGTCAAGAACAAATTTATTACACCAAAAACTCTATACTTAATTTAACCGATCGGTTAAATTAAGTATACAAAATAGAGAAATGTGAAAATATGATGGACTTTCCATACCATACGAAAATCCTTATGGCAACTCTAGGAAGGTAGTCTGTATTTCCCGTTATTTTCTATCACAAGCGACTCATCTTTCAGCTGTCCGAGAGCTACCTCGAAACGCCCATCCGCACTCACTGACTTTTTCAGCTCCTTGAACGTTAGCGAGCCCATGACAAGCGCTCGGAGAATTGCACCGCGTACCTGACGAACGCTCCCCTCAAATTTTGACTGTTTTTTGTAGTGTTTTGAAGCATTGTTGCGACCAAACCCTTGTTTTTTCAGATACGTTCCATAGTCCATAAGTGCACTATACCAAGCGCGCGGCTCATCCTGGTCAAGCGTCCGTTCGACTATGGGTAGAAGTTCTTTATCATCGACGTCAAATCTATCCGCAAAAAAGTGATGTAGGTAGACAGTACGAATGTTGGTTTCTATATACACAACCGGCCTGTCAAACGCATAGGCGAGGATTGCCCCGGCAGTATTTATACCGATACCAGGTAACTTTACTAGTTCTTCAAGCGTATCTGGCAAAGCACCAAGACCAGCAACTTCCTTTGCAAGCTCATGCAGATATTTCGCTCGCCGGTTATAGCCGAGACCTTGCCACGCAACAAGCACATCACTCAGTGAGGCGTCTGCAAGAGTAGGAAAATCAGGAAATCGCTCGACAAACTCGAGAAATTTTGGAACTACTCTATCGACCTGTGTTTGTTGCAGCATCAGTTCGCTCACAGCAACGTTATACGGACTCGGGTCCTCGCGCCACGGCAAACCTTGCCGCCCATGCTCACGCCAATACGTCCAAACTGTCTCTTGAAATTCAGCATCCGTCATAAGTTACTAGTATACTAACTATATGGATATACGAAAATTTCGACACGCATGTTTAGAACTTACGAAGGATAGCTCATCGCTGGTTATAGATCCGGGTGGCTGGTCGACAGATTTTGAGCCAAATGACAAAACTATTGGAATCATCATTACACACGAACACGGTGATCATTTTGACCAAGCGCGGCTACAAAAAATAGTCGAGAAAAACCCTAAAGTATGCATATTTGCACATATGGACATCGTTGCACAATTAGAAGATTACCCCGGGAAAAAGCAGGCCGTCAGTGCTGGTGAGACCGTCACTATTGGACCATTTACGCTTCGTTTTATCGGTGGTACGCACGCCACCATCCACCCCGACTACCCTGTTCCGACAAATCTCGGCGTCATAGTCAATGGCGGCGAGCTATACTATCCAGGCGACTCATTCACCCTCCCAGACTGTGTGGTCGAGACACTGGCCGTCCCGGCCAGCGCTCCATGGATGAAGATAGCTGATGCGATGGACTTCATAACCACCGTGCAGCCGAAAATGTGCTTCCCGACCCACAATGTCCTACTCTCCGAAGAAGGCCATACCCTCACAAATACCTGGCTCGAAAAAGCAGCTCGATCAGTCAACGCAGAATATAGAGTTCTGTAAAGCTACGGAGTAAGTCGATTCATATCGCGCGGGAACAGGGTAGCTTCTTTGATGTTCGCAAGACCGATAGTCTTTTGGACAAAACGGTCGACGCCAAACCCACAGCCGCCGTGTTGTGGCAGGCCGTATTTGAAGGCGTCAAGGTAGTATTTGAAGCCCGGGTGCGAGACATCAAGCCCGGCAGTAGTCATTTGCTCGATCATTTTCAGGTAGTTATTTTCACGCAGCGGGCAGGTTGCTATCTCGAGACCACGGAACAATAGGTCGCCCCAGGCCACCGTACCGTCGTCTTTGAACTTGTGATAAAACTTGCCAGCCTCACGCGGGAAATCAACTGCAAACACAAGGTCAGAACCGAGTTGTTTGCGGGCGTGGTCGGATATCCAGCGCTCCTCGTCCGGTGTTAAGTCTTTTTCACCGGTAGTATCGGTTTTTGTGGCTTTAGTGTACATATCGTGAATCTCGGCGATAGTAAAGCGCGGCACCTTGCCGTCCGCCGGCAGTTTCAGCTCGGGTGCGTTCAAACTCCGCAGGTCATCGGCACACTTTTCATAGGTTTTTTTCAGTACTTCCTGTGTCATGTCAGCAACAAAGTCGAGGACTTCGTCGTGACCCTCGACAAACCCGAGCTCAATATCAAGCATGGTCAGTTCGGTAATATGCCGCGTTGTTGCGCTCGGTTCGGCGCGGTAACTGTGGCCGATCTCAAACACGCGCTCAAACGCTCCGACCATAATCTGCTTGTAAAACTGCGGGCTCTGGGCGAGCGTAGCCGTGCGGTCAAAATAGTCAAGTTTGAAGACTTCCGCACCGCCTTCGGTTGCTTCGGCGAGAAGTTTTGGCGTGTCTATCTCAACACACTCTTTGCCGATGAGATACTCTCGGATCAGCTGGGTCATAGTCGCACGAATCTTAAAGATTTTCTGCTCCTGAAGGTTGCGAATATTTAGCACTCGGTACTCAAACAATGTGTCGAGGTTTTCAGCTTTATGCGGGATCGGTTTGTCGATCTCTATCGGCGGCTCGTCCGTCACCGGCACTTCAACCGTCACCGACACGTCATGCAGCTCAGCCCCGCCCGGCGCGCGCTCGTCGGCAACCACAGTGCCGGTAAAAGCAACGACTGTGCCGACTTGCATACCGCGTAGCTTTTCGATCTCATCTTTGTCTTCTATAAGACTCTGGCTCACCCCGCTTCGGTCTCGTACTGTTATAAAATTCAGGCCGCCAAGCAGACGTTTTTTATGTATCCAACCGCGAATCGTCACACTTTCGCCGATATGCTCTTTCAGCTCTCTGTTCAGTGTTCTCATATGTCTTCCTTTCCTTCCGGTTCGTTATTTGACTTTGGATTGTGTTCGGCAACGGCACGAAGGTCATCGAACGCATCAAACTCGTCAACAATTTTTGACCCAAGCAGCGCCTCCAGTACATCTTCGAGACTCAGTAAACCGACTGTCTCACGGTATTCGTTAACGACGATAAAAAGATGATGTCTGGTTTTTAAAAATCCGTGAAGAACATGAGTAAGATTTTTATCCTGCCGTACAAAATGCACTTTCGTCTGCATGGCCTTTTTTGCCGGCTGACTACCTCGTCGGAGATCAAGAAGATCATGAAGGTAGAGCATACCAACTATATGATCAAGATCACCATCAAACACCGGAAAACGACTATAGCCTGTTTTGTATAGCTCATCCAGAACGAGCGGTCCAAGCGTTTCGCCCAGAGGTACACCGCTAATCATGCTGCGCGGCGTCATGATATCGGCAACTTTTTTGTGATCAAACGCCAAACTTGCGACCAGACGCTCTTGTTCTTCGCGGCTCAAAATATCCGGTGACCGCTCCAAAAGATCAAGTAACTCTTCCTGTGAATGTAGTGTCGCTTCATTTACTACAACATCCCGCTCACGCAACCACTTGAGAAACGGCTTTAGCGCAAAGACCGTTTTTTTTAGCCATGGCATAGCTGTGTCGCGGAGCGTATCGGCCCACGCGCCAACAAACGAAAAACGAAATGCAAGTGGAAGACAGAGCACAGTCGCAGTACCTATAAGAATACCGCTCACCGTCCCATACGCCACAACACAGTACGTAATAAACGCCGATATAAGTAGAGTGCGGACCACAAATTGCAGACTCACAAGTAACGGAGCGGCGTCCAGCCACTCTTGCTCTTCTTTTGCTTTACTATCGCCCTGCTCAACAAGCCGGGCGCGTTCAGAGGCGGAAAAAGCCGGCTGCCCAGAAAAACGCATCGCCGATACAACAGCGAGCAAACACCAGCCAAATAACGTTATAACAGCATTCATATCTATATCATTGTACTACGATACGGGAGAAGAAAGACCTTGTTCGCTCTTCTATGTAAGAGCATATGTCGACAACTTTGCTGTTACTGTGTTATTTTTAGCACAAAAACCGGTATAATTAGAGTGTAACCTAGTGGAGGAAATCATGAACAGAACTACATGGATCGTTATGGCCGTTGTTGTCGTCCTTGGTCTTGGCGGACTGATTGCATTTACAAAAAAAGACTCTATAAATGTCGACGATATCGATCCGAGTAAAGTCATACTGAGCGAAGGCGACTCGATAGGCGACCGTGTATACGGTAAGCCGGACGCGAAAATCGTGGTGTTTGAATACGGGGACTTTCAGTGTCCGGGCTGCAGCTACGCCCATAACGCAACTGTTAATATTCGCTCGTTATATAAAGACCATATAGCATTTGTATTCCGCAACCTACCCCTTACCACACTCCACCCGAACGCACTTGCGGCCGCAAGTGTTGCCGAAGCCGCTGGCGAGCAAGGTAAATTCTGGGAAATGCATGACCTGCTGTACGAACAACGTGCAAGTTGGGTGGATCTGAGCTCAAGTGAACGCGGTGGTCAGTTCCGCGGATTTGCTGAGCAACTCGGGCTTGATCTAACACAGTTTGACAGCGACCAGAAAAGTACCGCTGTTGCAGACAAGATAAGTAGAGACCGGGGGATCGCCAGCAAGCTCGGTATTGCGGAGACACCAAGCTTCTACGTCGGCAGCACCAAAGTAGACTCAGAAACCGCCAATGACATCATAAATGGCAAGGGCGACAAGCTGATGGATATTATAGATAAAGCACTCAAAGAAGCTGGCGAAACACCGCCTACCCGCTCCTAGTACTGGCATATAAAAAAGAGTGGTCCTTCAGGATAGACAAGGATCACTCTTTTTATTTAGCTCAGTAGATATTGTTTCCACTCAGCCGGTAGAATTTCTACCTCAACTCGCTGGGCGCGCGATGGCGCTTTCACGATTGAAATTGGCATGTGCCACTCCTTGGGTACGCGGTCCGTAAAAGACCGTGTTTATCGCTTGTTGTTTACTGCTCGTCGACCGCAGGCACCAGACGCGAGCTACTAAAAGCGACGATGACTATCATATCGCAGCCGGAACTACAGGTCAAGCATAAACTGTTTTCGCACTTAACAGAGGTGACCGTATAGTTTTCAACAACTTATACCCTATTTATCCACCGGCACATCAAAACCGAGCCCGTCAGTATAAGCAGTAGCGGTTTCGTGGTATAATTCCACTAAATGATAACGTATTATACTCGTCATACTACGGCCGATGCGCTGAAGATTAGCGAGACACCGGTTCAAGAACGTGTTTGGGTGTACGGTTCGCATGTGAACAGTAGTGAACTAGAGCTGCTCGTTCGAGACTACGACCTAGACGCAGCGATCGTCCGCGATATTCTCGATCCACATGAGCTACCGCGGGTTGAGTTTAGCCACAATACACTATACGTTTTTGCCCGTGCACCGCACGAAACCATCAAGAGCCATCACGTGACCTCGAAACCATTTCTTGCGATACTAAAACACGGCGTACTTATCACCTTATCTCGAACAGACTACGCAACCCCCGAAAGTATCATGACCGGTTCGATTCTGACTACTCATAACCTACCGCTACTCCTTATCGGACTACTCGATCACGTTGTAAAAGAATACGGTAAGCGAATAAATGAAACAGGAGATTATACACTGAGCGCCCGTCATCGGCTCGATGCTCGTGAAATCAAAAATGAAGACTTCATCCATTTCGTCACCGTCGAGAGCGAACTAAGAGAGTACCATGCTAGCCTAACGAGCATCAAGGCGATACTTGAACGGCTGCGCGATAACTCTTACGGCGGTTTCTTTAGCAGTAGGGGTCTTGAACTACTCGAGGATATCACGCTCTACATAGGACAGCTGCTCGTGGCTGTCAGTAGTTTTATGCAGACGATCGCCGATATTCGTAGCGCCTACACGACCATCAGCAACAACACGTTAAACGCCCGTATGAAAACGCTGACGCTCATCACCATCCTCATCGCCCTGCCAAATGTGTTTTACGGCATGTACGGAATGAATATAGCTCTCCCGTTTCAGCATGAACCCTGGGCGTATGTGGCCGTCACTGGATTTACTGCCGCTATCATCATAGCGGCACTCCTGATCGTCCGTCGACTGCGTTTTTAGTCTTCTTGTACCTTATCACCGAGTAAGCGCAAGTTCGCCAAGCTTAACACCGACTGCAACAACCTGACTGCCTCGTACGATATCCACTCTCGTTCCCCCGACCTCGATACGTTCTTTCGCAGCCGCCCCTTTACCGAACTGTTGTTCAACCATCGCCCGAAACTCAACATCAGTGTCTCGGGACGTGGTTCTGGTCGATACTGCAACTGTTGATTGTTCTTGAAGAGTATTGTGCAATCTTGCTTCGACAGCCGCCCGGCCAACACCCTTATGCATGACACCGCCTTCGACATATGCACCACAAAACCGGCAATCCAACCTATACGCACAAGGGTCGCCGTAACAGGCATCTTTCTTACCGCAATCCGGGCAACTCATCCACCGTTCTTTGCCAAGCCCTTGCATTTCAAGTGCTTGCTCAGCATTCTGCACGACACCAGTCGGACAGTCCGGGTCTGCATACTCTACTCCGGCAGAACGCGCCAGATCGCCGGCATCACTCATGGAACCGATGACAGCACCGAGTTTCCCGGCTTGTTCAATAGCTGCAAGGAAATCATAGGTTGCTCTAGCATACTCATCACTAAAACGAAATTTCTTCCCATGTCGTTGTTTTATACGCAACACATCATCGACATGTTGATCGATAAGTTCCGGATACGCCAGGATTTTCTCTATGGTACTTTGTACCTCTGTGTCCTGTCGTCCGGCGTACCACTCCCCACCGTGCTGCATGTGCATTGCTCTGTCATAACGTTCGCGCAACACCTTCGCCGGCCGCTCATCGCCGAACTGGCTCTTTTCAGCCAGAAAATGCATGTTGAGTATATCTTCACTCGACGCGTCGTCTGGTATATCGACACCCAAGAAGTCACCGACCGCCCGAAGCGCAACGCGGTCATTACTGTCCAGCGACAGGGAAGTGACCTTAACACCACTAGGCGTCGGTTCTGTGATGCGAACCATGATTTTCTGACGATCTTTATCATACGCATTCAAATCTATCTCGCCTTTTAGCACCGCATCTGGAGTTGGCGAGATATGGACCAGTACTAACGGGTTTTCCTGGTCAACTTTTTGTATAAGCTCAATCTGTTCATTTAGCTGGTTACGTTCGATATATCGTCGCTGAAGCTCAACTGCAAATTCCGGACGTACTGCAACTATTTCTTCGGCCGCCCGGATACCATCGTCAAAAATCGGCCTGAGCGCCTGTCCCTGAAAATGAAAATCACCGTTTCTATAGGTATATTCAAAGACATTTTCCATCGCACCGTTCAACCGCTCCGATGCTTCGGTTATTTGATCGGTTTTCAAGCGCTCGCGTTCAAAGGCATCGAACTCACGTTCGGCTTTCTCTGTTTTCCAGACTTGTTCAGGCGTTTGCATATAAAAAATCCCTCATTTTACCCGAGAGATGTACAAAAATAAACATGTGTAGATTTATGTATGCTCCTGCTCGGGAAAGCCTTTTTGCTAAGGACGGTCATCGGACTCATCAAGCATCTACCCTCATAGCTGCTCGATTTACCGTTGCGGCACAGTCCGTGAATTTCACACGGTTCCCCGTCCCTAGCGCGGCACCTGTTTGTTAACAACCCTGATTATAGACGCTATACGTAGCGTTTGAAATAGCTTATCAGCACAAAATGTAGTATTTTCCTCACCATCCGGTCCTTACGGTGATATCCTAGCGATAATTCGTAAAACTGATAGGATAGTCGAGATCGGCGCTTTTCAGCGTTGTCATAACGGCCTGGAGCTCATCCTTGCTCGCACTCACAACTCGCACAGCATCACCCTGGATAGATGGTTTCGCTTTCGGATGTGTATCGCGGATAAGTTTTGAGAGCTCTTTCGCTTTTTCCTGTGTCAACCCGTCCACAAATGGCACGTCTTGCCAAGCACGCATATTTGCTTCATGCACTTCCCGGGAAAGATCGAGTACTTTTGAGGTCATGTTGCGTCCGGCAAGTTTTTTACGCACAATATCGAGCACCTGATCGATCTGCCAGGCATTTGAAGCGACGAGTTTGACGCCTTTTTTATCCTCTAGCCATTCGACAGCTGCCGGCGTCCCTTTCATATCATAGCGATTTTCTATCTCACGCTGCGCTTGTTCAACCGCATTGTTCATCTCTGATTTGTCGTATGTCGAAACAACATCAAAACTAAAATTTGCCATACAGCCAGTATACACCCATCTGGTATGCGGCTTTCATTGAGTGGTGACGATAGCAAGAGAACGTTCGACCCTAAGCTTCGCAGGGTGGGCTGTCAACCATTCATCGACTGCTTTTGCAGCTCCGGGCAATGCTTCGTTTGCATAGTCATCGATGACGATAACCGCACCGGGAGCAAGACGCGGCCAAATGAGTTTTAGAGGAGTTAAGATCGATTCGTAGTAGTCGCCGTCAAGAAATACAAATAGTATCTGTTCGGGAATCTCCGCGATAGTCAGATCGCTAAACCAGCCTTTGTGAATGTGCGGTGGCAACAGACCAGCTTTTTTATAATTTAGAAGAAACTGCTTTTTACTCATAGCCAGTTCGCCGGCCTTAAACTGGTCGCCGGCACGCGACTCGTCCTGTCTCTGTTTTTCCGGCAAACCTTCAAATGAATCATACACATGAAACACATATGGATATTTTTGCATAGTAAGAAACCGAGAGATAAAAAGTGATGTCGTACCGGCATAGCAACCAAACTCAACAACCGCGCCTCGTTCTGCCGTACCCAAGACTTTTGAAAGTTCTCGTAACACGACAGCCACCTCCCCTTTCTCGACCTGATCAGAAACGAGAGGGTATTTTCGTAGTAGTTCGTCAATCATCTTCTTGATAAGTATACGCCTAGACCGCTTTTATGCCTGCTGACTCAAAAAGAACAGTGCGAGCAAGAGTATAACAACAACCAGCACGACAACGATAAGTTCAAGCAAGGTAAAACCGACTTCACGCGACGAGTGTTGCTGCATAACATCTTCATAATACCATATGCATTTTGCTATAATGCTATATGATTATGACAAGAGTACGACACGGGGTGAGGCTGGGTCTGGTCGGTATGGTGCTGCTGGCAGCTATTCCGCTTGCGGTACATGCTCTCACGGCCGTTTCTGAAGGGTATAATTCTGACAGTAAACTCCCGCTTGCGTCGATCGTCAGCCTAAAAAAGGGGTCAACAAAGGACGTTGAATTGACGACGAGCGAAAACGTTGACAACATGCTCGGCGTGGTTATCGCCCCTGAGAATTCCCTTCTCACTCTCACAAACGGCAGCCCAACCGAAACCCAGGTAGCAACAAATGGCGAGGTACAGGTACTTGTTTCGGACATTAACGGTACCGTGAAGCGAGGCGACCATATAACCGCCTCGCCTATCTCGGGCGTCGGCATGAGAACAACAACCAATGCTCGCGTGCTCGGCATCGCACAGGGTGACACCGTTGACACCGAAACAACAAATCAAACGTACAAAGAGAAGGATGGGACCGAAAGAAAGGTAAATATCACAACGGTTTCTGTACAGGTAAATATCTCTTACTATTTCAAGGAACCGGACAAGACGCTCGTCCCGAGTGCCTTGCAAAATGTCGCGAACAGCCTCGCCGGTAAAGAAGTGAGTACGATGCCTATTATCATTAGTGTCGCTATTTTCATGGTGATGATCATAGTTGTCGCAAGCATCATCTACTCGATGATACGAAGCAGTATCATTTCAGTCGGTCGCAATCCGATGAGCCAGTCGGCAGTTTACAGAGGAGTTGTCCAGATATCGGCGCTTGTCCTTGCAATCCTCGGTGTCGGTGTTGTCGCAATTTATCTAGTCCTGACGAGGTTATAAATGAATACGCTAGCTTTACAAATTTTCATCCTCATCAACGCCATCCTGTTCGGCGCGATCATCATGTTGGTTATCCAGCACGCCCGTGTGCACTTTGCTGAAAAACGCGAGGCAAAGAAACCGCAGAAAGCGCCGGCCGATCTCCCTACCTTCGACCCGACAGTCAAACAGAAAATTCTTCATGAAGCCGAGTCCAGTTTTCGCCAGGTTCTCGATAAATCCGTGAACTCTTTAGAAAATGACCTCATAAATACCACTGCAAAACTCCGAACGCAACTGGAAAAATTCGGACATGACGCCGAAACCGAAGAAGCGGAGCGATACCATAAAACCCTCGCCGAACTCCATGACCAGGCAAAAACTATCTTGGGCTCGGCCCAGACAGCGATCGCCAGTCATCAGACAGAACTAACAGAAAAACTTGCCAACCGTCAGGCCGAACTGGAAAATGACCTCGTCGCAAAAATTACCGGACTTGAACAAGAACTCATCGCCCGGCAAGCCGAGCTCCAAACCGAGCTCAACGAACGTCAGGCGGAACTGGAAGCACGCCTCGCAAAACATCATGCAGAACTTCGAACCGGCTTTAATGAACGTCAAGAAAAAATCGAAGCTGAACTCGTCAGACACCAGACCGAGCTAGAATCTGCTCTGAAAGAACGTGAGGTATCGCTCGCAAAAATCCAGACTGAGCTAGATACAAGCCTTGCTTCTCGTCGGCAAGAACTTGAAGCAAAGCTTACAGAGGAAATGGCTAAAAAACGAGCCTTCCTCACGAGCCAGCTCGAAGAGAAGTTGTCAGACGCCGTGTCGTCATTCCTCCTTGAAGCTATGCAGCACTCTATAGATCTCGGTGCACAGGCAACCTACCTCACAACGCTACTCGAAGAACATAAGGCCGAGCTGATAGGAGGTGTGAAGCAGGATGATTAAATTGCCTGACACTATCTGTTCGCCTCAGGATCTCACAGCACTCATACTTGAAATAAGAGAGTATGCTCGCTGGTTCGAACACGAGTCCGTCAAACAGCGAACCGGTAGTTCGACGCGCTCAACACAACCGGTACTTTCAGTCACGACAACCGCACTACTGCGAAGCGTTAGCACTAACGGCACCTTGCAGCCAGCACGACTGGACTCTCTGATTCATGAGTTAGAGGACTACAAAGCATCAGCGCCGACTATCACGCTTACACTCGCCGCTCCTGCTCCTGAGCGACTCAAGACAGAACTGACCGCCTGGTGCCGCACAGAACTATCGCCGAATATACTCGTTTCTTTCGAGTACAACCGGACGCTACTCGGGGGTATGGTCGTTCGTTATGGCAGCCACGTTCACGACTGGTCATTCCGGCGCGCCTTACTGACAACGAATGTAAAATTCAGCGAGGTACTTGCTCGTGTTTGATAACGCTGCGTTTCAGGCGCTCGTCGAAGCAGATCAGCTGACCGGCGAAGTTGTCGCAACAAACCGGTTCATCGTTGAAGTGAAAGGTCTTGAAGGCGTCGAGATTGGTGCTCAGGTGTTATTTGAGGACGGCCAGCGAGGACTCGTACGCGAAGCATATGGCGACAAAGTGATTCTCTACAATATCGACTCGGAAAACCTACCTCTTGGAACACTTGCCGCCCGACAGTACGACACGCTACAAGTACCTGTCGGCAAAGAACTCATCGGCCGCGTTATAAACCCGATGGGTCAGCCGCTGGACGGCCTGGGACCGGTTGTCACCGAAACCACTTCCGGTATTTTCAACCCGGCACCAGGTATCATGGACCGCAAAGTGCTCGATCAGCAACTCGTCAGCGGTGTCACGGCGGTCGACAGCTTCTTCCCTATCGTCCTTGGTCAGCGTATCGCTATCCTTGGTGACAGCAAATCCGGCAAAAGTACCTTTTTATCACAGCTCACTGCAAATCAAGAAGGAACCGATCGTGTTGTTGTGTTCGTGCTGGTTGGTAAACGTAAAGTTGATGTTGAACGGCTGCTCTCGGGTCTCAAAGAGTCAGGAGCGATGGAGCACACTATCGTCGTACTTGCCAATATTTTCGACTCACTCACCCAAAGCTATCTGGCCCCGTACGCTGCCTGCGCCATGGCCGAACATGTCTGGAACGGTGGTCAGGATGTTATCATCATGTACGACGACCTGTCGAGCCACGCCGAAGCCTACCGCCAGCTGTCGCTGCTTCAAGAAGTCGACCCAGGACGCGACTCCTACCCTGGCGATATCTTTTACACTCACTCGAGCCTACTTGAGCGCGCTGGACGACTGCTAACAAACGACAAAACACTGACATCCCTCCCTGTTATCTTGACACCAAATGATGATATCACTGCATACCTCTCAACCAATGTCATGTCGATCACCGACGGACAAATTATCTTTGACCTCGGCTACTTCCGAAAGGGCGTTCGCCCAGCAGTTAACGCCGGACTCTCAGTGTCGCGCGTCGGCGGCCAGGCACAAACCAAACGGCAAAAACAGCTATCGACTGCCCTTTTTAAAGCGCTCGCGAAATACCACCAAGCCGACGAGTTTTCTCACTTTTCATCGCAGCTCTCAAAAGAAACCAGGACTGACCTGGCGCGCGGCAAACACCTCTACGCAGCTCTTATGCAACCACCGGAAGAATTGTTTTCATTGCCAGAGCAACAGCTCATGCTCGAAACCATCATGCTGTCGCCCGACGACCGCCCGCTTGACGTTGCGGCACTAAAACAGGCCGTCAGAGAACTTGCCGCTCAAGCAACCGACGACGCAGCATACGACAGACTTGAAGCACAACTACTCGAAACCTACGCCGCAAAACCGCTTGAAGCAAAGGCTGAAGAAAAACCCGCCGAGGACGACACCAAAGACACGGCCGGGGACGGTCAAACGGAAGAGAAGAAAGAGCAAGCCCATGCGTAGGCCAAATGTCATCGAAAAAGAAGCTGCCAGTATCGAGACTCTTCGCAACTTGACGAACGTCTTCGAAAGTCTCGCAAGCACCCAGGTCGCAAAGGTGAAAAACAAAGTGGAACTTTCGAAGCGATTTTTCCAGCTGTTGTGGGAACATTATAGTGCGATTCGTATCGACCCGAAAAAACGTATCACCAGCAGAGGCGAGAACGGCAACGGACGCAATGTCATGGTACTCATCTCCGCTGAAGGCGGTTTGTCTGGCGATCTTGACCAGCGCATGATAGAAAACATGCAGGCCGAATACAATCCGGAAACTACCGATATCATCGTGCTAGGCAGCCACGGCGCCGGTCAGCTCACGCAGCGCGGTATCCCGTATATTCGTTTTTTCCAGGTCCCTGAGACCGATAAATACATCGACGTTACCCCTGTTATCAAGGCAACTCTTCCCTACTCACACATCAGCGTCTACTACGAAGAGTACCTGTCGCTCGGCCAGCAGGAAGTTCGTAAAATCGACCTTATATCACGACTCCAGACCCTCAGCGAGGGGGTGGATGAGTATGTTATCACTGACAAAGACACGATCTTCGAACCGTCGCTCGATGAGATCGCAGACCAGATGGAAACGATGATGATGAGTCTCGCATTTAGTCAGACGATTCTCGAGTCCGGCCTCGCGCAGGCAGCCAGCCGATTTAACGCTATGACCGTCGCCGAAGACCGAGCGAGCGAACTCCTTGGAGAGTATAAGATGGAATTTCACCGAGCGAAACGTGCCGAAAACGACCGTCGCTTGCGTGAAGTGCTTGTCGGTATGAAAAAGAAAAAGCGGGCTGCTGCCGCGGGAGGACGATGATGGAACTCACCTATGTTCCCGAAGATTTCGTCGGTGTTATCAGTACGATCCGCGGACTGACAGTTGAAGTTGAGCTAGTCGGAGCCAAGCCGGAGTCGAAAGAGCTACTCGCCGTCGAAGGATATCCCGGTGTTTTCATCGAGGTTAATTTCTTTAAAAAGGGTGTTGCGGTCTGTCTTAACCTCAACAACGACAAAGTTATTCACTGTGGACAACGCCTCTTTAGGAGCCGCACGAAAGTCACTGTACCTGTCGGACCAGCGACGATGGGACGAGTGTTTAATGCGCTCGGTGAGCCACTCGACAAAATGGAGCCTATCACCGAAAACCGCCGATCTATTTCCGTGCCAAGCGGTATCACAAGCTACCGCGACAGCTCAAAGCTCGAACTGCTCGAAACAGGCCTGAAAGTCATCGATTTTCTAACGCCATTCGTCAAAGGCCGCAAGATTGGCGTTATCGGTGGTGCTGGTGTCGGCAAAACGGTCCTCACTATGGAGATGATCCATAACGTCACGCAGGGAAAGTCAAACAAATCACTGTCTATCTACTGCGGTGTCGGCGAACGTATCCGTGAAGGCAATGAGCTATACGAGACGCTCAAAGATACCGACGTCCTAAAAAACACCGTTATGTTCTTTGGCCAGATGGATGCAACCCCGGCGATTCGTTCTATGGTTGCTCCGGCCGCTGCAACTGCCGCCGAATATTTCCGCGACGATGAAGGCCGCGATATTCTCTTTTTCGTTGACAATATCTACCGCCACGTCCAGGCGATGACGGAGATGTCGACTAACCTCGGCCTCATCCCATCTGAGGGCGGTTATAGTCCTATGGTGTTCTCGGACCTTCGGCGCCTACAAGACCGACTCGCCAGCACGGAAAAAGGTACTATCACAAGCGTCCAGGCTATCTATGTACCGGCTGACGACCTATCCGACCCAGCCGTGCAAGCGATCTCTCAGCAGCTCGACTCGGTGCTCGTACTCGATCGTACTATCGCCGAGCAAGGTATTCGCCCGGCCGTCAATCTCCTCAAAACCACGAGTTCGCTGTTAACACCGAGTATCGTCGGCGAGCGGCATTATCGACTCGCCGAAAAAGTCCAGTCAGTCATGCAAAAATACGACAGTCTCAAAAACATCATCGCTATCGTCGGCGAAAACGAACTTAGTCCGTCGGACCGTGATGACTACCAAAATGCGAAAAAACTTATCCAGTTTTTCTCGCAAAACTTCGCTGTTGCCGAGAAGTTTTCTGGACATCCGGGCGAGTACTATACGCTCGAGCAGACATTGGATGGCATAGAGGCGATTCTCACCGGTAAGCCGCTCGAGGAAGTACCCGCCGAAGGAACACAGCCTGCGCCCGAACAACCCGCTCCTGAGACGGCAAAGCCTGACGAAGGCAAGGCATGAAAACACCGGTCGAACAGCTCAATGTCATCGCGAGAGCGCCGTTTACCATCTACTACGAAGGCAAGGCGAGCGCCGTGTCGGCGACCAACCGCGTCGGACCATTTGATGTCCTACCGGGGCACGCCGACTTTTTCTCTGTTCTCGAACCCGGACAAGTTATCATCGACATCGCGGAAGGCGATCCGATAGTCTTTGATATCGCCGCCGGAATCATCACCGCCAGAGACAATGACGTTCACTTGTTCGTCAATATGTAGCGGTACTACCTGCCGTTAGGAACCATGTTGAGGTAGTCGCTAAGATCATAGTTATACCCCGAAGAAGATCGAGATGATGATCCGTGTGCTACGATCGGAACGGTGATAAGCGTTGCTATGAGTAGCGCGCCAGCAAGCGACATAAGCACCAACGTCATAACAGTGCTGAGATTTTTACCCTTCATGATCTTTAGCGCCGCAAAACCGACAAATCCGACGATAGCGAGAGCGAGAAGCTCCGGCAAAAACCGTCCAAGATACAACGCGCCGATATCAGTACTTGTCCCGATAAGAAGCAGTGACGATAGCAGAACCGCAACGAGCGAACCAGCAAGGAACACCGAAACAACTGCGAGAACCGCGAAGAAGCCGTTTGTGATGAAATGATACACCGGTGTATTGATATATCCAGGCTGCGCAGCAACAGCTTTCGTCACCCCCTTGTATAGCAAAAATGCAAGCACAGCAAAAAGCACTGTCACTACCGCTGTTGTAACGATACCGACATAGCCTCCTAGAAGCGAAGCGCCACTGCCCGTCCATAGTCCGAACAGATCAGACAGTAACGACACCGCGCCATACGTTGCCGCAAGTGCTGAAAATACCGCTCCGCCGTATTTCAGCGTGAGCATACTGTTCGAAACAGGCGTAGATGATGATGTTGCCATATAAATCCCCCTCTAAAGTTATATATAGATTGTACCATCAAAAAAGACTCTAGAGTAACAACTACTGCATAACAACATAGTCGAACGCATAACCAGCCGGTGCAAGCGCGCCCGCAGACCAGATACTAAATCCGCTTGCCGTACGGTTGATATACACATTGACGTAGTTTCCTACCGGTGTAACAACAACATGCGGCGTGGTAGCGTAGGCACGCGAGAACGTCACCGATGCAAGTAACCCGCCTGTCGCGCCAACACCAGTATTTACCGCCACCGTACCAGAAGCGTCATTGCCACTTATAGACGCTGTCCCGCTCGACCCAACACCGCCGCCCGCAGCAACCGCCGGAGCGTCGCCTCTCGTGATAACATGACCACCGATAGTGAGTGTCGTGTCTGACGTAAGCGAACTCGCCTGAAAATTGCGCACGCTGAGCGACCCGCCGACCGCCAAACTCCCGACGATATTGACGTTATTGTTAACCGTTAACAACTGTGACATCGTTACCGTGCCCTGCAATCTAGTATTTCCCGCAACGTTGAGATCTCTCCTGAGATTCAGCGTTGACAACGTCCCGTCACCATTCGCGTTGAGCTGGTCTATCTGCATATTTTGCGCCTGCAACCGGCTAAATCGCGCATCAGCGGCTTCGAGCGTGTTATTTAAGTTCAGTTTTCCAGCTATACTAACATCGCTCGCAACCGTCAGGGTACCGCCAAACTTTGCGTTCGGCCCAACAACCAGCTCAGTGCCAGCGTTGTTGACATTCGTTTTTGTCATACCAAGTTGGCTGAGCGTTTCACTACTCAGCGTCACCGTTTCCTTGCTGAGCTGAGCCGCCTCTTCCTGACCACGCATCACGAACATGATAACGCCAACATTTATCGCGACGATGAGTCCCACGACCGCCAGACCGACAAATGTCGCTCGACTACTCGGTCGGTATGTACCGCGCCTCGGACGGATAGCGTTATCGAACGCCGATGTTATGCCGCTCTTTTTCGCACCGTCATCACCTACTGCTTCACTAGCAGCAGTTTCCGGTTCGGCTTCACCCTGGACGGTTAGTTTTTCTGGCTGTGGTTGTTTGGTTTCATCTGGCATAGTTGCCCACTCTTCTGTTTCATATGGTAGTATACCCCTTATGGCTATGTGGCGCAAGCCCCTACACCTGAACCTCGAAAACCTCCCCCGACTCCGCATTTTTCGCACCTGCGAAAAGCCAAATAAGAGAGATATCATAGTTGGCGATTTGGCGAATGCGGGGAGTGGGGAGAGTTTTTGAGATTCAGGTCATGTCTGTTGACAGCTTGCAAAAACGCTTATGAAAAGGGACAATAGTAGTACGACTATGGTCACGGTGCGACAACAAAAACGGGCATTTATATGGGTACTGGCGAGTTTCTGGCTGTGCTGCGTGTTTGTGCTACCTGCGTACGCACTCGAGTCAACAAACTATCGTATAGACGAAAGTGCCATCAGTACCGGCAACCTACTCCAGTCGAGTTCAGCAAACTACCGCGCGCTCGAGGGCATCAACGACCTTGCTATCGGCAACAGCGCATCAGAGAACTACCAGGTGCTCGCTGGCTCAAAAACCGACCCGTACCCGTGGCTATCGTTTCGCATCCTCAACTCTACCGCAAGCTTTGGCGTACTGTCGTCGACCACAACGGCAACAGCGACAGCATCATTTTCCGTCATCAACTACACGAGCTACGGCTATGTTGTACAGATAGATGGCTCGGCTCCGACGAACGGTGCCCATATCATCCCCTCTATGACGACCGAGTCGTCCCAGACTGGTATAGAACAGTTCGGCATGAACCTTGTCGCAAACACGCAGCCAGAAAATCCTCTCGGCGCCAACCCTGACAATGGTCAGTTTGGCTACGGCACCGTCCAGGCCGACTACGCAACAGCAAATACGTTTAGTTATAGCGACGGTAGTATCATCGCAAGCGCCCCGAAAAGCTCAGGTGTCACCACCTATACCATCAGTTACGTACTCAATGTCCAGTCCTTGACGCCAGGCGGCCAATACAACGCCAGTCAGTCGCTTGTCGTAACGGGGACATACTAAAGTTATCCACAAGTTATTATTTTTTCATGCAATAGTGTTGACACCCATATAACGCTCATGCTAGCATATGGGGTGAAAGTAACCATAAAATAAAAAATACCATCATGAAACACCACCACATAAAGTTCTCGAGAATCCTTGTTGCGATTCTGCTTCTTGCGACTATAGTGTTGCAAGCCATACCCCAAGAAAAAGTCAGTGCTGCGGCTATCTTCAACCGTAGAATAACTCTTATGGCGGGTGCTCTGGATGGTGGTTCGAAGTCTGGTGGTGTGGTGGCGCACAAGTTCGACTTTACTATACCGGCAGGTGGTAGTGCCGGTTCTATCTTGTTTGAGTACTGCACAACAGCAGCCGACGTCGGGATGGCAACGTGCGTCCCACCGCTAGGTCTTGATACCTTAGGCGCAACCCTGACGAGCGCAAACGGTATCACAGGTATGACCCTTGTCCCAAGCGCTACCAGCTTTTACCTGACTCGATCTCCAGGCGGTACATTTTCACTCGCGGGCAATACAACTGTTGACTACACTATCGACGGCATCATCAACCCAGAGTACGGCCTCACCACGCCAGACACAAACAAAACCTTCTTTGTTCGAATTTCCGTCTTTACAAGCATGGACACCAGCGGCGCATCACTACACCGTGGAACGGTAGCGGCCAGCACTGCCGAGCCTATCATCCTCGACGGTACGATGCCTGAGTCTCTCGTCTTTTGTACCGGTGAAACTATCAATATGACTGCGAGCGTCCCTGACTGCAGCACAGCAACTGACGGTTCTATCTCGTTCAACCAGCTCTTCTCACCTATCACGACAGCGTCCGCAACATCACAGATGGCAGCAAGTACCAACGCCGGCTCCGGCTACGTCATAACCGTCAATGGTCCGACGCTGACATCCGGTTCAAATACGATCAACGCTATGGCGACCGCAGGTCCGAGCAACCACGGTAACAGCCAGTTCGGTATGAACCTCGTCGCAAATACCATCGATGCGAACCCGATTGGTGGCGACATAAATCCTGTGTCGAACGGCACGAACCTTCGCGGTTGGGCTATCCCGTCATCAGGCTATGATGTCGCCAACACATTCAAATTCGTATCTGGCGAGGATATCGCAAACTCCGGCAACTCAGTCCTTGGCGGCACCGACGCCCAGATCTACACTGTCACCTACATCGCGAACGTCACCGGTAGCTTGCCTGCTGGTAACTACGTCACCACCTTGACATATATTTGCACACCTTGGTTCTAGCACGATCCTAACACTACAACTGCAAAATTTCTCGTTGACCACGGGGAAACGCTTGTGCTACACTAGCACACATGAGAAGTGTGAGGGTTCGTGGACGGCTTTTGTTCATGTGTTTGGTATTTGTCTTTGCGACAGTTGCCTCCGCATATACTGCTCCTACAGCGTTCGCAAGTCAGATCACAGCCCGTAGCTTGACCCTTCAACCTGTCGGCACGGTCGGTGGCTCCACCCCTGGTGGCGTCGTTAACCACGCATATCAGTTCACCTTGCCAAACACCGGCACCCCAAACGTTGGTTCTATAAAATTTCTTTACTGTACGACGGCAGCCGACCCAACGGGCGGTAACGCCTGCGTCGCCCCGACCGGTATGTCAGTGACTGGCGCAAACCTCGGTACTCAGACAGGCGCTACCGGATTTAGCGGTACTTTCGGTGGAACATTTTCAAATAACGATGCGACCGCGGTCTCTCGAGTAAATGGTTTTTATATTACCCGTACAGCCGCCTCTATCCCAGTCAATACTGTCGTAACCTACCTCGTCCAAAACGTGACAAACCCAACAACAGTCAGCGACGGTGTCAACAGCGGTACATTCTTCGTACGCATCAGCACCTATACCTCAACAAATGCCACAGGTTCACCTATAGATACCGGCACGGTGGCGGCCAGCACCGCAAACCAGATCCAGCTGCAAGGTATCATGCCGGAAAGCTTGGTATTTTGCACCGGTCAGTCTGTTACGGTCAACTGCGCCTCTGTCACTAACGGCCTGATCCTCTTTGACCAGCTTTTCTCTTCGACAGCGACAGCAACAGCAACATCACAGATGGCCGCCAGCACGAACGCACAGGGAGGGTATATCATCACCGTCAACGGCCCAACTCTCACGAGTGGCGGTAACAATATACCTGCTATCGGCGGAACCGCCACAACTTCAGCCATTGGCACTGGTCAGTTCGGCCTCAATCTCAAGCTCAACACGACTCCCGCTATCGGTGCAGAAGTGAGCCCGGCACCAAATGGCACCAGCACGAAAGGTCAGGCAAGAACAGGCTTTTCGACCGTCAATAGCTATAGATTCCAAGCCGCTACTGTTGACACAGTTGCCGCCAGTGACTCCGGTGGTGCCGGCGCTACTAACTCGCAGGTCTACACCGTTTCCTACATCGTCAATGTCTCCGGTAACCAAGCGCCTGGAACATACACAACAACCCTAACGTATATCTGTACACCAACCTTCTAACTCTATGAAACACCGCCTCCTCTCCATCACGCTCGCACTGCTTATACTCGGCTCGCTGTTTACGCCGGTTGTCTGGGCTGCGACCGAAACAGATACTCCAGCCGAAAACTCCAGCCAAGCACTCGAGATCTCACCACCGGTCGTCAACCTGACCGGCAGTCCAGGTGAGACAGTAAAAACCCAGATAAGCATCCGCGACGTCGCAAATGTCCCACTCGTCGTTACAGGCCAAGTGAACGACTTTGTTGCCGCCGGCGAAGACGGCACGCCAAAGCTCTTGCTCGACGAGGGCGAAGAAAGCCCCTACTCCATGAAAAGCTGGTTTGGCCCGCTCGAAACCCTCAACCTCCAGCCGAAAAAGATCGAAAACCTGACAGTGACCATAAACATCCCGGCAGACGCCGCCCCAGGTGGTTACTACAGCACTATCCGTTTCACGGCGACGGCTCCAGGCCTCGAAGGTAACGGCGTGGCGCTTTCAGCCAGCCTCGGTGCGCTCATCCTTATGCAAGTCAAAGGCGATGCAAAAGAAAGTCTCAGCGTCGCACAATTTAGCACCATAGACTCAAACGGAAAGTCAGCATGGTTGTTCGAATCCATCCCTGTTAACTTCATGCTTCGCACCAAAAACGAAGGGACGCTGCACGAACAACCAGTCGGCCAAGCCATCATCAAAGACATGTTCGGCAACGTTGTCGGTCTCGTGAACATCAACCTCGAACGAAAAAACGTCCTGCCTGGCAGTATCCGTAGATTTGAAGCACCGTTAGACAAAGCCGTCCTGGGAGACCGCATGCTGTTTGGTCGCTACACCGCCGATCTCACCGTTACCTACGGTACGAGCGGCAAAAAAGTTACATCCTCGCTGTCGTTCTGGGTTATCCCCTGGAAACTCATCCTTATCATCATCGTTGTGCTAGTTGGCGGCTTCTTCCTGGTCCGCTTCGGACTCCGCCGCTACAACGACTACATCCTCTCGAAGTCACCTCGCCGTCGCCGTTAAGTAACAAGTAGTCTGAATCTCGAAAACCTCCCCCGACTCCGCATTTTTTGCACCTGCAAAAAGCCAAATAAGAACAAAAATCATAGTTGGCGATTTGGCGAATGCGGGGAGTGGGGAGAGCTTTTGAGATTCAGGCACAACAAGCTAGTTGACATAGCATAACCAGTATGCTATAATGTAAGTATATGGCGCGGCAAAAAATAAAAATCAGCCCAAAAGACCATAGCGGCAAACTAAAACCCCATGAACATACATCGTATGGTATGCTCGCTGTTGTCCTACTTATCGCCGCGTTTCCGCTGTCATTTTACACCGCTGGAGCAGCGACACCGTATACCGGGCCGGAAGCTGGCTCCATAGGCCTCACCGGCACGGTCAAAGGCAACCCGCCGACAGTAGCCGCTCAGATCACCGCACCGCCGAACGGACAACGTTTTGCAACATCACCGGTCACCATCTCGGGTACCTGCCCCAAAGATACGCTCGTTGAAGTATTTAAAAACGACATCTTCGCCGGTTCGACCGCCTGTACGAGCTCTGGTTCATTTACCATAGAAGTTGACCTGCTTTTCGGACAAAACATCCTGATAGCCCGAGTCTACGACACACTCAACCAACCCGGTCCGGATTCGAACAAAGTCATCGTATACTACGATGTTTTGCCGGGTCAGGCATCAGCCATAAACTCGCTCGACTTCGGTGGGCCGCAGATGCTCCTCAACACCGACGCCGTATTTCGCGGTTCGTTCCCCGGCCAAGAAATGACTATGCCCATAGACATCATCGGCGGGACGCCGCCATATGCCATAAATATCCAGTGGGGCGACGCGACCAATAAAGTCGTTTCACGCAGCGACAACACCTCATTTAGCATCGCGCACGAGTACCAAAAAGCTGGAACGTACCAGATAACCATCCAGGGAAGCGACGGTAACGGCCGCGTAGCGTTTTTGACTGTTGCCGCCATCATCAACGGCCAACCAGACGTCGCAGCTTCGACCGCAGCAGCGAGCAATGACACCCTCAGCAAACTCGTCGTCCTCTGGCCGTTGTACACCAGTACGGTCGCGATCCTCGTCAGTTTCTGGCTCGGCGAGCGCCGCGAAAAAGCCCTCCTCGCAAAGCGCGGCCAGCTACTCGCGAACTAACTTTCGACTGTTCCGAGAAACCTCAAAACCGTGTACAATTAGTTATCATGAGTTCAGTTAGTAACATCAATCAGGCAAAAATGCACCGATGGATGGAATATGTTGATAGGTATATACTTGGCGTCGAAAGCGACATCAAAGAAATCTACGACCGCATAGTCGCCCTCGAGAAAAAGGCACCCGACCTGACCAGTAAAGAACAGTTGGAACTTGGTCGCAAATTTGAAGGATTGCTCGACTGGGCAAAACTCGTCAGCGAAAAAACCGGCGTCGCGCTACCAAAACTATAGTCTACCTTTCCAAGGACAGTCCTTGGAAAAATACTGAAGATGCCCTCAGTGTTCCAGCAGGGTAATTTTTGCTTGCCGCCAGGGGTATCGAAAGGCAATGAAAGGGGGGGTTCAATTTGAACACCCCCTTTTTCCACAGGATTAAATAAATTAGCCAACTCTTCATCACGCCTTCGCAAGTTATGTAGATATTGTGCCGGATTCGTTGAATCAGTCAGCGCCACAATAACATCACTTATCACAAACCACCACTCACCCCCGTGCAGTTGTTTCCTGATCTCTTTTTTCTGAAAGATCGCTATCTTCATCATCTCTTCGCTCATGTCTACCCCCTTACGTATTGCAACTAATTATCTACCCCCACCCCTAAAAGCACAAGTTTCTATTATCTAGGTTACGACCTCTTTCCAAGGACAGTCCTTGGAAAGCGTAACAGAGGTCGCACTACATAGATAAACTCCAAGGACTGTCCTTGGAAAGAAATGAGTGTTCAAAAAGAGGATCTCAAGAAATTTCCGAAAGGACTGTCCTTTCGGAAATTTCTTGGGGGATAAAAAGAAGAAAAAGGGGTTGCATTTTAT
>JAPUDS010000034.1:0-2825 GCA_027492975.1 Candidatus Saccharimonadota bacterium | reverse complement strand
GTCCTTTCGGAAATTTCTTGGGGGATAAAAAGAAGAAAAAGGGGTTGCATTTTATTTTGGTTACGGTTATGCTAGTAACTAGATAAAACCATGAGAGACAAAAACGGCTTTATCAACATAGAGTTTTAACAATTAAAAAACAAAAAGGCCACCATGCT
Organism: Candidatus Saccharimonadota bacterium; assembly: GCA_027492975.1. Classification (GTDB taxonomy): domain Bacteria; phylum Patescibacteriota; class Saccharimonadia; order Saccharimonadales; family Saccharimonadaceae; genus JAPUDS01. The sequence goes on along the minus strand of JAPUDS010000034.1, from coordinate 2,667 downwards.
TTTTAGATTTGGCGGAGTATTCCGTACGGTCTGGCGTAGCGCCCTACTTTTGGGCACTTTAGTCATAGGGACGAACACACTGTTTGTAGCCCCTGTTTTTGCTGCTCCCGGTATCAACGAGCAGCTGAACTTCCAGGGGCGGCTTTTGAATGCCCAGGGAGCTATAGTCGTCGACGGCTACTACAACGTCCAGTTCAAGATCTATGAGAACGGACCTGGCGACACGGCTGGCAACCCAGGCGGGACGCTCAAATGGACTGAAGACTGGCTCAACTCCGCCGGTCACCCGGTGAAAGTTGTCAACGGTTACATGTCTGTACAGCTGGGTTCTATAACACCGTTTGGCAGTAGTGTTGACTGGAACCAGGACACGCTGTGGCTGAGTATCAACATCGGCAACACGAACGTCAGCTGTACCCCGTTCGCATCCTGCGGCGGCGACGGCGAGATGCTGCCTATGAAACGACTGTCGGCTGTTCCCTACGCGCTGAACTCCGCCAAACTCGGCGGGCTGACTGCGGCTGGGTTTATCCAGAACACCATGACCGTCCAGACCGCGACAAATATGGCCATAGACGGAACCGCCCGCGCTGACACCGGCATACTGACGCCGTATATCGACACCAACACCCCAACGGCGCTGAACATCGGCACGACAAATGCCACGAGCATCAACCTGAACCAAAATGTCACCGTAGCCGCGAACAAAACCCTGACCCTCGCTGGCGGCACGACAGCCAACCGCCCTGCCAGCCCGAGCGAAGGCACGCTCTGGTATGATACGACGACAAAGCAGCTGCTCGTCTATAGCAACGGTAAGTGGCAAGCTGACCGCAACACGAGCACGAAGATCGTCGCGGCGAGTAACGCTTCTCAAGCCCTGAAGGACGGCGCCGACTATATCGCTACGGGTACTGGCGATCAAGGGGTTATAAACACGGCTCTCACGGCAGCTGCTGGAGGTAAAGTCTATCTGACCGAAGGGACATTCACGATCAACGGCTCTATATCAGTTCCAAACAATACAACTCTCGCCGGCGCGGGAGATGGAACGATCATTACCATTCCGAACACACTCAACACTAACCTAAGTGCCATTACAAACACAACGACTGGTGGAAACGGGACAGGCGTTGTTGTCCGCGACCTACGACTCGAAGGCAACTCAACTAACCAGTCAAGTGGTACGATGTACGGTGTTTATTTCGACGGAGTTGGTAGTTCCACGACTACTGCTGGTGGCAAGATTTTGAACATACAATCAAATGAGTGGCGATACTATGCCATCTATCTCAATAATAGCCACAATAACGTTGTTACCGGCAACTCATCACGATCACTGACCGGCGGTGGAACAGGTATCACTGTCAATGGCGGTTGGTATAACACTATTACAAATAACGTTGTGTACAATGGCTCTGTCGGCATATCAATGCTTACCAGTAACTTCAACGCAGTGACTGGCAACGTCGTACGCTCAAGCACAAGCGGGATAGCTCTGTCATCATCAGGAAACAACAACTTTACAGGCAATACCTTGCTATACAATTCTCAAGGTGGTATCAGACTATCATCCAACTCAAATACGAATGTCATCTCTAACAACGCATTTTCTAACAACGGCGGTAATTCCACGAATGAAGCTATAATTCTCGACGCTTCCGATAGCAATACCATCACCGGCAATAACATCACCGATAGCAGCGCAACGACAACTAATTATGCTATAGATATACTCAACAACACCTCCGATAATAACTATCTCGCCGACAACACCCTCAGTGGTGGCACCATAAACGACCTCGGCACGGGAACGCAGTACGGCGGGCAGTACAGCGACTCGTCAACGTACCTCATACAACCGGCGACGAACATAACGCTCGGCAGCGCGTCAACGACGAACATTTTGCGTGGAAATACGGCCGTCACGCTCAGCGCAACCGCTGGGACAACCATGGTATGCCAGAACGGCTCGAACTACCTGAGTGTCTGCGACGGTAGTATACTGACGCCGAACGCGACGAACTTTATACTGAACCAGTACGCATCGACACAGACGGGCAACATCAACCTGCAAAGTACAAGCGGTACAGAGACGGCTGCAGTACTAAAGAGCGTGAACGGCGGAACGGCGGATATCTTACAGGTCTACAACAACGCAGGAAATAAGGCAGTGTACGTAACAGCTGGTGGCAAGCTAGTGGCTGCTGGCGGTGCGACGGTCGCCGGATATAACTTGGGTAGCGGTTATGCGACTCTCGGTGTGTCAAGCGATGCTCCTACCAACGTTGCCCTCGCGGCACGCGGCGTTTCGGGGCAGACAGCCGATCTGTTACAGCTCCAGGACAGTAGTGCAAATGTGCTTGCGGCGTTCAGTGCTACTGGTAACCTGAGCGTCCAAAACGTTTCTGTCGCAGCCAACAAGTCACTAACCCTCGCTGGTGGAACAACAGCCAACCGCCCTGCTTCACCGACAGAGGGCATGATGTGGTATGACACGACGACGAAACAACTCCTCGTGTACAGTAACGGCAAGTGGCAAGCCGACCGTTCGACCTCGACGAAGATCGTTGCGGCGTCAAATGCTTCTCAAGCACTCAAGGACGGCGCAGACTACGTGGCGACGGGGACAGGTGACCAGGCGGTTATAAACACAGCTCTCACCGC
>JAPUDS010000033.1:30555-36602 GCA_027492975.1 Candidatus Saccharimonadota bacterium | reverse complement strand
AAGAGGATAGTTTGCTGGTGATCGCAAAAACGCTTGGCGATACAACCTGGCGGATGTTTGTGCCGGTTATCGTCGGGGCGCTTGTCGGGTATTTTTTCGGTGGTAACCAGGCGGCAGTTATCGGTTCGGTTGTCGGTTTAGTTGTCGCAGGACTGTTGGTTTGGCAACAGTACACCCGGGTTACGAAAGGAAGCGGTAAATGATAACTGCTTTTGCGGCCGCCGGACCGCATATCGAGATAAAGGCTGAGGCGCTGTTCCATATCGGCCCGCTAGCGGTGACGAACTCGATGCTACTCGGGATCCTGGGCTATGGCATCGTTCTAGTCGCTTTTTTCTACACAGTTTGGGCGCTGAAAAATGGCCGCACAAACAAATTTGTCAGTCTCATGACCTGGGGCTATGAGTCGCTGTATCGACAAGTCGAAGGAATTATCGGCGATAAGAAAATCGCCCGCAAAGTAGCGCCACTTCCTATCGCGCTGTTTTTTATTATCCTCGCAAACTACTGGATAGGCATACTGCCCTTCGTCGGGCCGATCACTCTCGGCGGCGTACCGATGTTCCGCGGCCTGATGGCCGATATGAACGCGACGTTTGCGCTCGCTATCGTCAGTATGGTGACGGTGCAGATATATGCGGCCAAAACCCATGGTTTTTTCGGTAATATTGGCCGCTACCTCATCAACCCGTTCAGAGACCCGATCGGTTCGTTTGTTGGGATTCTCGAGATCATCGCCGAACTATCGCGTCTAGTAGCCCTTTCTCTGCGTTTGTTCGGCAATGTCTTCGCCGGTGAAGTGCTACTCATCATGATCGGTTACATGACCAGTTATGTGGCTGGTGTCGCGCTGTTGCCGTTCATGATTTTTGAGCTGTTTATCGGCTTTATCCAGTCGTACGTCTTCTTTATGTTGACGACGGTATTTATCTCGCTGGGGCTTGTGAGCCACGGCGATCACGCAGACAGTCATTCGCCTGAACCTAAAAAACTTCAGGCGGTTGATGGGTAATACAAGTTTAAATAGTAAGTAATAAATAAAGGAGAAATAACACTATGGAAGCACTCGCATTTGGTCTGACCTATGCTATCCCGGCAGCTTTTGCAGCACTGGGAGCTGGCCTGGTTGGCTCGGCTGCCCTGAACGCGGCTGGTCGCAACCCAGAGAAAATCAAAGACTTGCAGGGCCTGATGATCTTGGCTGTGGCGTTCGTTGACGCCCTTGCTATCATCGCGATCGTCGTTGCACTTATCGGTCGAGGCTAGTTATGACGACGGCGGTTACTGGTTTTGCATCGACTGCTACCCCGGAGGGCGATATGCTTGGATCGCTTGGGATAGATGTTCAGTTGTTAGTGTTGCAGACGATCGCTTTTTTGCTACTGCTTTTTATACTAACAAGGTTTGTTTTCCCGAAACTAAATGCCATGCTCGATAAACGTGACGCAGCGATAGCCGACAGCTTGAAAGCGGCGTCGGAAGCTGAGAAAAATGCCGCGAAGAGCCAGGCGGCGGTCGAAAAGCTACTCAAAGATGCGCGGCGTGATGCGGATGAGATAGTTGCGAGCGCTAAGGCCGAGGCTGGCACGCTGGTGGACGCGGCTGAGAAAAAATCACGCGAACGTGCTGAACAAATCGTAGCTGATGCAGGGGCCGAGATACGAAACGACATAGAGAAGGCTCGAGTCGCGCTCAAAAAAGAGACGATAGAACTCGTGGCGGCGGCAACGGAAAAAGTCGTTGGCAAAGTTGTGACGGCGCAGGTTGACGAAAAACTTATCAAGTCATCTGTAGATGAGGTGAACGTATAATGAAATTGACACGACGAGAGCTAGCTGACTATGCCGCTGCTGAGTTGGTGGCTGGCAACAAAAAGGTTGTCGATGAGCTGGCAGCATATCTCGTTCAGTCCGGCCGAACCCGCGAGGCGAACTTAGTGGTACGGGATATCGAGTCGGCACTTGCTCGCAAGGGCGTTGTAGTGGCACATGTTGCGACGGCGCATACACTCGACGAGTCGACGCGCAAATCGCTGCGACAACTGTTGCAGCAGGCGTTTTCTGCCGACACCCTACATCTTCAAGAAACGGTCAAACCGGAGCTTCTTGGCGGCGTAAAAGTGGCGGTGGCGGATAAAGAGCTTGACAGCACCGCGAGGCGAATACTAAATCAGCTTAAAGCAGTAAAAGTATAGAGAGGTAACGAAGTGAGTGAAGTGAATGTAGCACAGTTGTCCGAAGAGCTGCAGGCGGCGATTGCAAATCTGTCGTCCGGCGGCGAGTCGTTTGAAGAGGTCGGTATCGTCACCCGGGTCGGTGACGGTGTGGCGTGGATTCATGGCCTGAACGGCTGCGGATTTAATGAAGTTGTTGTTATCGAGACAAAAATGGGCGACGTTGAAGCATTTGCGCTCAACCTCATGGAAGATGAGATCGGTGCCGTGTTGCTCGACGGCGACGCGGCAGTAGCGGCTGGCAACAGGGTGCGTTTGAAGGGTGAGGTTCTCGGCGTGCCGGTTGGCAACGAGCTTCTCGGGCGCGTCGTCAACCCGCTCGGTCAGCCTATCGACGGCGGCCCGGAGATCCGAGCAAAACAGCGCGGACTCGTCGAGCGTCCTGCTGTTGGTGTGATGGGCCGCAAACATGTCCATGAACCGTTGATGACAGGTATTATGGCGATAGATGCGATGTTCCCTATCGGTCGTGGGCAGCGCGAGTTGATCATCGGTGACCGGCAGACGGGCAAAACAGCCATCGCGCTTGATACTATGATCAACCAGGCCAAGCAAAAAACCGGTGTCGTCAATGTTTACGTCGCGGTTGGTCAGAAGCTGTCGAAGGTTGCCCGACTTGTCGATCGCCTGAAGCAGGAAGGCGTTATGGAGCAGACTATCGTTGTTGCGACCGGTCCGTCAGATCCGGCCTCCCTACTGTATCTTGCGCCGTATGCCGGTACGGCTATGGGTGAGTACTTCCGTGACAACGGCGGTCATGCGCTGATGATCTACGATGATCTAACGAAACATGCCGTTGCTTACCGTCAAATGTCACTACTCCTTCGTCGCCCGCCGGGTCGCGAGGCATTTCCGGGTGATGTTTTCTACTTGCACTCGCGTCTTTTGGAGCGTTCGGCGAAGCTGTCTGATGAGCTTGGCGGCGGGTCGCTCACTGCTCTGCCGATTATTGAAACTCAGGCTGGCGACATCTCGGCGTATATCCCGACGAATGTCATCTCTATCACTGACGGTCAGATTTTTATGGAAACCGACCTGTTCTACCAAGGTATTCGCCCGGCTATTTCGGCGGGTCTTTCCGTCTCGCGTGTCGGTGGTGATGCTCAGACAAAGGCCGTCAAGAGCGTGTCTGCCCAGCTCAAACTTGGTCTCTCTCAGTTCCGTGAGCTTGCTGCCTTTGCACAGTTCGGTAGCGACCTTGATGAGTCGACAAAAAAGCAGATTGAACGTGGTCAGCGACTAACTGAGCTTTTGAAACAACCACAGTACCAACCGATGGGCATCTGGGAACAGGTTGTCAGTGTCTATGCGGTGAACGAAGGACTGTTTGACGAAGTTGTGACTGCGAAGATCAAAGACGCGCAGGCCGATCTGCTGACTCGCCTCTGGTCCAAGCATCAGAAAGAAATGGAAGAACTGAATAAAGGTGAAAAGAAGTTCGCTGAGTATGAAAAAACTGTAAAGATTGTCCGTGAAACTGCCGAAAAGGTGGCAAAAGGGTTTGCTGAGTGAGTAGTAAGGTAAAAGTAGTAAGGTGTAAGCAGACAAGAGCTGGATGTATCTCTCCTTGTCACTGCCTGAGGGGGCCTAATGGCTAGTACTCGTCAGCTTAAATCTCGTATCCGCTCAGTGAAGAACACTAAGCAGATTACGAAAGCCATGCAAATGGTGGCGGCGAGTAAGATGCGTCGTGCACAGGAGGCGGACAAGGCGTCGCTACCGTATACTCGGGCAGCGCAGGAAATTTTGACGTATTTTGCATCGCAGGGTATCGTCAAAGATCACCGTTGGTTTGCGGAGCGGCCCGTAAAGACACGTCTATTTATCCTGATCGCCGCCGATAAGGGCCTTGCTGGCGCGTACAACGCAAATGTTTTTAAAGAATACATCGCGCGCCTCAAGGAAGACGACGCGAACGGAATAAAAAATCAAACGATCGCGGTTGGACGCAAGGCATCGCAGTTTGTCTCGCGGCTTAAAGATACGGAAGTTGTCGGGACCTACGAAGACATGCCGGATCATCCAGAAGGTGCGCAGTTTTACACTATCTTAAACAGTGCGAAGGATGCATATGAAGAAGGACGGGTCGATGCTGTTGACGTGATTTTCACAAATTTTGTCAGTAGTATGACGCAGGTTGCGACAACTGTGCGGCTTTTCCCTGCTGGTTTTTCTGAAGTTGAGGTGCCGGAGTATGTACGCGAGGCAAAGTACGAACCAAGCGTAGAGCGCGTACTGGATGATGCAGCGTACCGGCTTATCGGCTCACAGCTGTTTCAAGCGCTTCTTGACGCTCGAGCATCAGAACATAGTATGAGGATGATTGCCATGAAAAACGCGACCGACAATGCGAGCGACCTCGTCGATGACCTGACACTTGCTATGAACAAAGCGCGACAAGGCGCTATCACCCAAGAATTAACAGAGATAAGCGCCGGTGTGGAGGCGATGAAATGATAAAGGAGAAAGAAAGTATGTCAAAAGCTACGGGCAAAGTTATCCAGATCGTCGGTGTAGTTGTCGATGTGGAGTTCAAAAATAATTTACCGTCCATGTATGAAGCACTGCACGTTCGTCGCGGCAAGGAAACCTTGACGCTTGAAGTTGCGCAGCATCTGGATGAGCAAACCGTACGGGCGATCAGCCTGCAAAGTACGGATGGCCTAAAACGCGGTGATGCAGTTGAAGCGACAGGTGCTCCGATCTCGGTACCGGTCGGTCAAGAAACACAAGGGCGTATGTTCAATGTCGTCGGTGAACCGATAGACGGTATGCCAGCGCCAAAAGGTAAAATGGCGCCGATTCACCGTGACCCACCTGCCCTTTCGGAGCAGAGTAACAAAACGGAGATTCTCGAAACCGGCATCAAAGTCATCGACCTTATCGCACCGATTTCAAAAGGCGGCAAAGTTGGTCTGTTTGGCGGTGCGGGTGTTGGCAAGACAGTGCTCATCCAGGAACTCATCAGCAACATCGCCAAGTTTCACAGCGGTAACTCGGTGTTTGCCGGTGTCGGCGAGCGGACTCGTGAAGGCAATGACCTCTACTATGAAATGAAAGAATCAGGCGTGCTCGATAAAACCAGTCTCGTGTTCGGTCAGATGAATGAACCGCCGGGAGCGCGTCTGCGCGTGGCACTGGCTGGTCTTGCTATGGCGGAAGCTTTCCGCGACGAGGGCAAGGACGTGCTGCTTTTCATCGACAACATCTTCCGTTTTACCCAAGCGGGTTCGGAAGTCTCTGCCCTGCTTGGCCGTTTGCCGAGCGCCGTGGGCTATCAACCAAACCTCCAGCAGGAAATGGGCGCGCTGCAGGAACGCATTACCAGTACGAAAAAGGGCTCGATCACTTCAGTTCAGGCAGTGTATGTGCCGGCAGACGACCTGACCGACCCGGCACCGGCGACGACGTTTGCCCACCTCGACTCGACTATCGTGCTTGACCGCGGACTGACGGAGATAGGCATCTACCCGGCAGTTGATCCGCTGAACTCAAGTTCGACGATTCTCGATCCGGAAATTGTCGGCACGGAACACTACAAAGTTGCCCGCGAAGTACAACGAATCCTCCAGCAGTACAAGGAGCTACAGGATATCATCGCCATCCTCGGTATGGAGGAGCTGTCGGATGATCAGAAACAGACGGTTGCCCGCGCACGGCGTATCCAACGCTTCCTCGCTCAGCCGTTCTTCGTTGCCGAACAGTTTACGGGTAACCCAGGTGTATATATAAAGCTTGAAGATACCGTTAAAGACTGTGCGGATATACTTGCCGGTAAATACGATGACCAGCCGGAGAGTTGGTTTTATATGGC
>JAPUDS010000033.1:0-30455 GCA_027492975.1 Candidatus Saccharimonadota bacterium | reverse complement strand
ATGAACCTTCAACTCGTAACACTTTCCGGTACAAAAGTTGATCAGGAGGTCTACGAAGTTATTATTCCGACAGTTGATGGCGAGATTTCCGTATATCCGGACCATGAGCCGCTCATAACAGTGGCGAAGTCAGGTGTTATAACCGTACGATACGAAAAAATTCACGGTTTGCAAGAGCTCGAATACTTCGCGATCAGTGGAGGTGTAGTGGAGATTACAGGACCTATGGTGCGGGTTCTTGTCGACGAAGCGGATCATGGTGAAGATATCATCGAAGCCGAAACTGAGGCGGCGCTTGAGCGTGCTATCCAGATGCGCGATGAGGCGAGAGATCAAGTTGAACTTGAAAAAGCCGGTCAACTGATCGATCGTCACGCTGTCAGACTAAAGGTTGCCGACCTGCATCGGCGTCGACGGCGCGGATAAGTTCGCGCACTTCATCCGTCGAAGTAGTATGCATGAGCTGCTCGCGAAGATCACTAGCACCGTCAAAGTCGCGGATATATATTTTGAAAAAGCGTTTGAGTGTTTCAAAGGGTCGTGCAGTCTGTTCGGCGTGGTTATCATAGAGGTCGAGGTGATGCATGAGCAGTGCAAGCAGGACTTGCTTGTGCTCGGTAGTATGTGTGGTATGGGGTGCGAAGGCAAAAGGGTTTTGGAAAATACCGCGTCCGATCATGATACCATCGATGCCAGGAAACTGGTGCACCAGTTTCAGGCCGTGCGTACGGTCTGAAATATCTCCGTTAATAGTCAAAAGTGTTTGAGGCGCAAGTTCATCGCGTAGCCGTATGATGTCAGGTATGAGCTCGTGGTGCGCCGGCACTTTACTCATCTCTTTCTTGGTGCGTAGATGTATGGTGAGATTGGCGATGTCTTGTTGCAACAATGTTGCAATCCACTTTTTCCACTCATCAATACGTGTGTAACCGAGCCGTGTCTTAACACTCACGGGCAGGCCAGCAGTCTTTGCCGCAGCGATGGCCGCAACTGCAATCTCGGGTTTTAAGATGAGTGCACTGCCACCGCTTTTGATAGCACTTTTAGCCGGGCAGCCCATGTTGATATCTATACCGTCAAATCCAAGTTCGGCGCAGTGTTTCGCAAACGCTTCCATATCCCCCGGTTCCCCGCCCCATATTTGGGCGACGATAGGTTGCTCGTCGTCAGTCTTGATGAGTCTGCCGCGGATAGCCTTGTCGCCGGCATGCACCCAGCCGGTCGCGTTCGCGAACTCGGTGAAGAACAGGTCGGGAGCGCCGGCCCTTGCAACAACATGGCGAAACACCACATCCGTCACCGCCTCCATGGGTGCGAGGGCGAAAAAAGGTTTCGGTAGGTTATTCCAAAATGATCTCACGAATTATTCTATATGCTTTCTTGCGCAACTTACCTAAGATTTTATCTCTCTAGGCGGTCGTTGAGCCATTATAGTATCTCATATATAGTATCGCCAATGGAAACGCCCCGGTGTACTTCATTGTCACCGGGGCTACGTTGTTAGGGGTGGAGAGATACGTCGAGGGGCGGATATCTAGCGCCATTGCTCGGAAAATCTCTCCAGAAGGTGCTTGGCCACCTTCCACTACGCCCGTGCCGGAGCACGTTGCGACACGTAGTGCTGCCTCCCCATTTGGCAGATTGTATACCGCTGCAACTTTTTGAAAAAGGAGCGGCTCTTATAGAGTCGGGCTAGCAGGATTCGAACCTTGCACTCTTCTGACTGTAAATCAGCTGCGCTACCTATTGCGCTATAGCCCGTAGGTCGAGAACATCTCAACCAACTCGAGGGGGCGACCCGGTGTGTGGGCCCGGGTCGCCCTTGTCGTCTCCCGGGAGACGACGCCCGCATAGAGCGTAGTGGGCTGGCGTCAGGGGGACGCGGCCGTTCCACTGCTTTTCTACGGGGGACTTGAAGGCGGGATTTGGACCCGCAGAAGGACTACTTCGATGCTTCAAGTATACAACGCGACCCTTCTCGGGTCGCACTGTACCACATCCTTTTAGTATAGCATACTTATCTATGACATGTCAAATGTCTTCTCGGACATTTCCTTCAAATGCGAGAATTCCACCGTAGTTAGCCTCGTACTTACTGGTACTCATAAAATCAGCCGCCATGATACGTCGCCAAACAGCAGCGATAAGTACCGTGAACTCAGCCAACTTCTCGTTCGAATAGTCATAGTCGAGTAGGACGATTTCGCCGCGCCTGTCTGGCTCGACAAATTCGAGCCGAGCGCCAGTAACAGTGTATCCGGCAAATGCCCGGGAGTTTTCAAGGAGTAGTTTGTAGAGCATGAGCTGTTGTTCGTAGTGGTGTAGTTTGATCTTTTCGTAGTCGTCTTTACCCCTCCAGCTTGTCGCTGCTTTGCCGGTTTTGTAGTCGGTGACGAAGATGGTTTTTTCGTCGTGATCTACGTCGAGTAGATCGATCATACCGGTCAGTCGAGCGTCTTCAACAACGACGGATTCACCGGCAAAACTTTGTTCAACACGTTGGGTTGGTTGAAAACTGTCGTAACGCTTTCCTAGGAAAACGGTGAGTGCGCTGACGCCGCGCGTCGTAAGACGGTGTAAATCAATTTCGGATAGCTGAGATCCAGCTAGTAGTGTTTCAAAATCATGCAACACGTCTTCAACAGGCCGTTTTTTGCCCGTGGCGGCGAGGTGCTGATGGGCGCGCTGCAAAGCACCGTGCATAGCGGAGCCGTATGCGGCACTTGGAGCTATCGCTTCTGGAAGTCTGAGGAGGTTGTGAAGTAAGAAATACTCTGGACCGCCTTTTGTAACGTTAAGAAAATTGCCCAGATGGGTCGCGCTGAGACGATAGTTTTCGAGTAGTGGTCGTAGTAACTCCAGACGACTCTCGCCAGGCACGTCGAGGAACGGCGTGTACCAGCTTGTTTCGTGAGCGGCGATAGCTTCCGGAAGCGGAAGCGCCGGTTTTTCTTCAAATTCCATAGTACTTAGCGCGCCGACTGGGAGCAGACTCTTGCCTTGTTCGGTGTGGCGCGAAGTAAAGATATGAAGATTGTCGCGAGCCCTCGTCAGTGCGACGTACAGCAACCGGATACGCTCGTCGTCACCATCGCCAGCTGGAGAGAGCGGTAGATTGGTTGGAAATGGCAGCAGCCGGCTACGCGAGCGGGCACTACTTCCCCATACGGACTCATGGGCATCGAGCAAGTAGACGGTGTCAAACTCAAGTCCTTTAGCTTTATGGGCGCTCAGAAGCGTAACGCTTGCTCCGCCTTCTTCGAGCGACGTATTTGCAGCGAGCTGGACGTCGAGTTCGCGGCACAGGCTGATGTATTCGATGAAGTCGTCAAGTTTGAGGGTTTTGCCGGGGCGATAGTCGCGCAGCGCGCTGCGGATTTTCTGAAGAGCGGCGAGATGGGTTAGATACCCAGCGTTTATAGACGCGTCGGAGCCAAAAAAGTAGTTCTTGTACGGTGAAACAAATTCGTCGTCTTGCTTCCCTGCACCGAACAGATAGTCGAGCATGAATTCCAGCGGCTCAGTTTTTGCGTAGCTTGCACCAACGATGATCCACTCAGCGATGTCTTTCAGATGTTTGCTTGAGTCAAGCATCACTTCCAGCCAGAACTTTTTCTCGCGGTGAGCTTTGAGGCTCAGTTCCCAGATATCCTTTGCCGGGATGCCCCAAGCTGGGTGTGCGAGTAGCTCGGCAAGGTGGACATTTGCGTCGATAAATTCTTCGCGGGCAACGTGCCACACGACATGGGCGATTTGCTCAAGCTGCACGACCGGTTCGCTGTCCAGGACATTTTCTTGGCGCTCGTAACGTACCGTTACGCCGGCTGCGGTCAGGTGCGGCAGCAGGTCGACGAGTTCACGGTGATGCCTGGCGATCACTGCTCGTGGCAAGTCGTCGTCGCTGCTCGCAATATGTTTTGCGAGTTCGCTATGAGCTTCTGCGGTTGTTTCATACGATACGCCCCGCGTCAGCGGATGTTTTGACGCGTGATGAGGCGAAAGAACTTTTGAGATGTGCATGAGGCTGTTTTCAAGTCGTTCATCGGCCTGTGTTATGACACTTCTTGCAAGCGAAAGTATCTCAGCCGCTGAGCGGTAATTGTCTGTGAGCGTGACGACTTCGACGTCTCGGTAGCGAGTTGTAAAGTCGAGTATGTTACTCAGCTCCGCACCCTGAAACCGGTAGATGGCTTGGTCGTCGTCACCGACAACCATGAGGTTCGGACGACCCTCATTGACCGGGTTGTTGGTGAGATTCCAGATCAGCCGCATCTGGGCATCGTTGGTGTCCTGAAACTCGTCGACGAGGATGTACTGGTACTGTTCTTGCAGGCTAAAGCGGAGTTCGTCAAATGTTTCCAGGGCATGAACGACGCGCAGGATCATATCGTCGTAGTCGTAAAGTTCGGCACGTTGCATGGCAAGCAGATAGTCATAGTATATATGGCTGAGTGCGTGTAGTTTTTCGCTGCGGCGTTCGTCTTTGAGCGTCGGATAGCCATGCGCGTCTTTTTCCGTGTACGCGTTTTTCCAGGCAGTGATGGGTTTGGTTGAGTCGTCCGCTTCGGCTGCTTCGTAGGCGCGGCCCAGGCTGTGGACTATAAGCATATGGAGCGGATGGTAGCCGCTGAGTTCGAGCGGCGGGTCGCTGTATGTTTCAATTTCCGATATGAGACTCGCGAGTGCCGGGAGCGTCTTCTTGCTGACTCGGTCAGAAAAAACAGCGGCGAGTTTTGGTTTCAGCCAAGTTATGAACGCGTCATTGTGTTCCAGGATACTACGCAGTTCGTCCGGTGTAAAACCGCCGCGCTTGAGTTCGGAGATCGATGTTTGGATATCCCGAAGGTAGGTGAACTTGTCGTTTAGCTTGCTCGAAAGCGGATTGTCGTGCGGCAGCTTCTCAAGGATTTCAGAGAGTAGCTCGTAGCTACTCAGCTCATCGGCCGGACGAAAGCGTGCACCCTCATAAAAATACTCGCTGTAGCGGTTGATGATTTCACTGCCAAAACTATGAAATGTATGGACGGCGATCTTGTACGCGTCAGGACCGAGGAGTGTTGCCAGACGTTCGCGCATGTTGGTTGCCGCACTGTCGGTAAACGTCAGACAGAGAATGTTCGCCGGCAGTGTATCAGTTTGTTGCAAAATATTTGCAACACGTACACTGAGGAGTTCCGTCTTGCCTGTTCCCGGCCCGGCAACAACCATAACTGGCCCGTCGAGCGTATCGACCGCCTTTCTCTGGTTGACGTTCAGTGCCTGTAGGCGTTTTTCAAACTCATTCATTGTATATAGTATAGAGTAGAAAGGTGTAAGAAGTAAGGTATAAGGAATTGCAAAAGAAAAGACCCCGAGGGACCGGCTCGTGCGAAATGATGCACGAGTTGTTCCGGTCCCGCTCTTTTTACAATCTTTTTCAGAAATTCATATGCTTCACAGAGGTGCTATAGTTGAAAATAACCCGAGACAGAGATACAATACGGCTATGAATGATGAAATTGCCAATGATATCGCGGTCGAAGAGTTGGTGAAAAGCCAGTTTGGCCTGCAAGTCGATGTCAAGCAGATGGTTGCTCGCGGTATCCCGGTTAGCCATACTGCTGCTGCGAACGTTTTTCTAACACCGAAACATCAGTTGTTTGCACTGATCCAGGCGCATTCGGTACTAACGTACGGCGAGGTCAGGAAGATTGCTAAACATATGGGGCTGGAGGTTGAAGAATACTTGCCTCCGGGGCATGATGCGTCGTATTTTAACGACATTGCCCGCGAAAAATTTCGTAAAATTTTCCCCGGTCGTCATGATATATCCGAAGACGAGCTGCACTACTACCGTACACTTGTTCCGTATAACCCTGCCCTGTTTCGTGTGCGCGGTGTTAGCGGCGGGGTGATCAAGCAGTTTGATAGTCACGACAGCTCACAGTGGCGCGCGGCGGCGAAGTTTGCGTATAAGCAGATTACGACTTTGTGAGTTTATGGCAAATGATGCGTAGATCTAGAAGCTCGCTTAGAATGTAGATACTTTTACAATGATCTGTGGTATAGTAAAAGATAGCTAGATTTTCTGAGGGATGTTTTTGGCACACTCGTCTTCCTGATTGACTAAGCCTGATAAATAAACGGGAAAACGAGGGTTTTATGATTTCATTTGTGTGGCCTCCTGGTGAGCCAATGCTCGCTGGTACTGGCGGTTCGGAAACGTATACGGCCGGACATGTCAGAGAGTTGTTGCGGAGAGGTATTGACGCTCAAGTGGTGACGATCGGGCACGGGCTGAAGGATGGCCGGCAGGATTTTAAAGATATTCCATTTGTCGCATTCAAAGATGCGGCAGGTCTTAGCGATCTGCCTGGAACGGTTGTGTTTGTTAACAAGGCCTACCCTGTTCCGACAAGAAATAAAGCAGCCATCATATTTCACTGTTCGATACCCAGGCGGTCCGACCGCGACCGCTACAAGTCGTTTGCGGCTGGCAAAACTATCATCGCAACTAGTATATACAGTGGTCAGCAGTGGGCGCTGTATCTTGATATACCGTACAGTAAAGTAAATATCGTTTTGCCGTTTGCCGACCCTATCTATGGCAATATAAAACGGTCAAAAGAATCCAAAAAGATGCGAATACTGTTCGCCGGGAGGCTCCACCCGGACAAAGGCATCTACACCATACTCGAAATGATGCATCAGAGCGACATGCGGAGCAAAGACTTTACTACATCGATCGTTACGGCCGGGTTGCATGTTGAGGTGGGCCGGGAAATTGCACGCATGCTCAAAAACTACCCATACGCGAAGTTGATCGAAGCGCAAAAAACAGTACCGGCGATGGCGCGTTTGCTTGCGAGAACCGATACTTTGCTGATGCCGTCGGTGTTTGCTGAGCCTTTCGGCATGTTGTCGGTAGAAGCTCAGCATGCGGGTTGTCGTGTGATCGCTAGCAATGTCGGTGGTCTCCCGGAAACAAATTGCGGTCTCCTGACGCTGGTGGATTCGCGCAGTCCGCGGGCGCTGTTGACGGGTATCAAACAAGCAGTTGCTCTCGGGCCTGTGACGAAAAAAGAGCGAGACGATGCTGTTGAAAAATTCACGCTCAGCGAATCTGTCAATGACCTGATGGAAGTGATCCACGCGTGACCATGAATACACGACTAAAAGCATTTTCGGAGTCAGAACAAGGCATTCTTATCCGCAAGGAGTTGGTCAGTATGGCGAAGAGTAAAGAGTACAATACGTCGTCGTCCTACTCGTCACTCGACCTTAGCGGGCTGAGTTTCGTCGAAAAACAGATGAGATACATGAGTCAGTACCCAAATATGAACTTTGCGCAGTATGTGGCGAACCTGAAGATTATGACAAGATACTCCAAATAACTGCTGTATGAGATTTACATCGGGTAGTCCTGACAGATCGTGTGAGTTTGTGCTAAACTCAACATATCAACATGATATAAGGAGATACAAGCAATATGTCAGCAAAAGAATCAGGATCTGATGTAGCGACCCTGGTGCATGGAGCGGGAGTAGTTAGTATTGTACTGGCGTTTGTCGCCGCGCCGATCGGGCTGGTGACGAGCATCGCTACCTATGTTTGGGCGAGCAAGACGGGCGTGAGCAACAAACTCGCCATTTGGGGTATTGTACTCAGTGCTATCATGATAATCGTCGGTGTAGTTGTGGCGATCATCGTCTCGATGATGCTCTTTAACGCCATCAACGCCGGCGCAATAGACGTTGGCGCGCTCTGTCAGCACCGCGACCAGTGGGGCTGGTTGATCGATTCGTTGCGATATGTGTGTCGGTAGAAGTAGTCTAGTCGTACAATCAAATAAGACCCATACGGGTCTTATTTGATTGGGACTCGGTGCTCAACGATTACTTTACTGTCAATGTTGGTAAATTATACGTCTTGTTCTCGAAGATCGCGGCAGGCTTTGTGCTCGCAGTGTAGATGACCGCAAGTTTGTATTTGCCTTTTTTAACACCTTTGAGGGTGATTTTGGTACTTGTGACATTCGTGCCTAGAGTGATCGTTTTGATCGTCTTGCCGGTGTTAAGATTTTTGACAACAAGGGTTCCTTCGGGAAGATATGAATACGACCCAACCTTGTGGTTATAGACACTTATCACAACGTTTTTCTTGTACTTGACCGTAGCACTTCCCTGGAAATTTACCTGTAGATTTGGCGAGATCTTTTGTAGGGTTAGTTGCACGTCGTTGGCCTGTTCAGTGATATCGTAGTCAGGAGAATTGCTTGGGAGCGAGTCATTCCTTGCAACTACAGTTGTTTTTATTGGGTATGTCCCCGGTACAACATTGGTACAATTGCCAAACTGTGATGCGGTTTGCGATGAAGCGAGGATGAAACCGCCGCTTGATGTTATGTATTCGACGGTGCAGTCCGGGCCATACTTAGACGAAGTCTTTGGCGACCATGTTTTTACAGTGATGAGGCTTGAGGGCTTCCACTTAAATGACGTATTTTTGACGGTTGTAGTTGTTTTGGTACTGCTAGTTCCGAAATTATTGATACTTATAGTGTTGTTTGACAACGTTGTCGTAGCACCAAAGATGCTTGTGCTAGCACCAGTATTCACTGGGCGTACGGCGCTGATATTTTTATATGAAAGTTGACTATTGCTGACGGGTTGGCTGTCACGGAGCAGCGCGTAGAAAAAAGTACTTTTCACAGGCTGAGTGATGACAAGAGATCCTGCCTTTAGTGCTCCAGCGTTGTCTTTATGGAATATACCTTGCATCACTAAGCCTTTGCTCGTGCTGTAACTGAGGTTGTTGCTCCAGTTAACTGCTGAGTCTGGTATATCGTTTGCAAAAGCGTTAGCACTAGAGGCGCGTGCGAGCGTATAGGATGCTTGTACTTGGCACTCATAAGGCTCAACGACATCACCAGTCCAGCTGAGTGTTACTTGTGTGTCGTTATTCGTGACGGTGAGGCTCGGATTTGGTGCTGTTGTAACGCTGACGGTATTGCCTTGCGGCTCCCATGTGTTGGAAGACGAGGAAAGTTTGGCTGCTCTAAAGTAGTAGGTTTGGTTCGGTTGTATCTTCGGCACGTCTTCGAAGGTATTGCACGTATTTGTATCCATCCCGACGGAGCTGGAGTGATTAGCATCCATTACGACGAGCCACGAGGAGCTGTCGGTTGGGTTAGTCGACTGCTCGATCCTCCATCCTTTTTGTACATCGACTTGCGACGGAGTGTTAGGGCTTAGGATCGTACGCGCTTCGCCTGTCGGTTCGATGGCGATATTTTCGCGGCCAACACCGGTAATCTTAAAGTAGGGCGACTCATTTGCTTGCGGCAAATCAACAACAACATCGCTACCGAGCGAGTCTTCGCCGGCGGCGTTTAGGATCACTTGGTTGTAAAACGTAAAGCCGCCAAAGCCGATACCGACGAGTGCCACAACCCCGGCGACCGACAGCCATACTTTCTGCTTCTTTGATAGTGAACGTTTGTCGCTACTCGCAACAATAGCCGGTCCCTGCTGAACCGGAGTGTGATGTTCTTCCATGCTTCCCCTCATTTTTAAGTTTAGATGTAACCTTAAACGGAATTGTACCCTATGTGAACAAATAACGCAAGCGTTTTCTAAAAATGATGATATGATTGTTGCATGCGATACCGTTTCGGCCTGGGCATACTCGCCGCTTTGCTGCTCGGTGTACTTTTTGGCCCCGTAGTACGGGCGGATGTGGAGGATATGGTGGTCGAGACCGGTTGCGGGGCGCCGGATATTCCCTACTATACCGGAGTGACAAATCCAGCGGGTGATACGTATGATGTGTATGTAAAACTGGGCAAGGTTGGACAGATTGCTTCGGTGAGCGGTTATGTTCGGTTCGACGACGGCTCGACGAACTGTGTTGATATCGGTACCGCGCAGGCGTCTGGTAGTGAGTGGCGTAAACTCGGTAGCTATACAGATATCGACGGTGAGGCTGAGACGGTTCTGCAACTTTCTTCAGAAGCTCTGGCAGATCTACCAAATGCGAACCGGCCGACGCTTATGCTCGTCTCTCAGACTAGTCCAGTTTGCGTGCCAAAGATCCAGTGTGAAACAGCGTACCAAGGACAAAAAGTATACATCACCCCGACGGGACAGCGAACCAATGATTATGCACTAAATGTTATCGAGGCCAAACTGCTTGACGGTGACACGGTCGAGAAAGTTGAGTACTATGCTGATAACGAGCTGCTGTACGAGACGAAACAACTCGAATCCTTTGACACTAGCCTCGCGCCAAGCTATGCCAATAAGCTGTATAGAGTTATATACTTTAGCTCCGGCCAAAAAGCGATCAGCGAACAGACGTCCGAACTGCATATGGACAGTTTTGGCGCCTTCACCATCCGGATATACAAACGGTACCAACAGGCGGTTTGGGTTATCGTGGCCGCGCTCGGAGTTCTCGCTGTTCTCTATGCTGTTCGCGGGGTTATCTTTGCGGTGAACAGGCGTCGCTTGTGGCGTCTGGCGCATGGTTTTAACAAAGAGGCGCCGGAGAAGATGCGTTCCGATGCACACATCGCCGCTATGGTGCGGCGTGACAAAGCACTGAAAATAACTGGGCGCGTCAGTGTCATTATCGGTTCCGCTGCGGTGCTCGTGCTTGTCCTTAGTCTCTACGTTGTCCAGATAGGAACGGTGAGCGGTCACAGTATGGATGTGTCGTTCGAGGATGGTCAGAAGATAGTTATAAATAAACTACCCGTCACGTTTGCGAACGTTAACGGAGGATCGTACGTGCCGAAACGCGGCCAGGTTGTGGTTGCGTACCCGAATTTTGGAACAAATCTTGCCGATGACAGCATAGATGACAGTGAAACCGTCATCAAACGCGTCCTAGGGCTTCCAGGTGAACGAGTTGTCGTTGATCAAGGAGTTCTACGCGTCTATAACGACGTGTATAAAGAGGGGTTTGACCCGTCGGCTGGTGTGACGTGGGCAGTCAACCTACAGGCTGACGACAGCACGGACTACATAGATATCACACTCGGTCAGAACGAGATATTTCTCTGCGGTGACAATCGCCCGGTCTCTATAGATTCACGCTTCAACGGCCCGATAAGCACCAGTCAGATAGTTGGTGTTGTTGACTAAACCTATTTCTTGCTTGGTTCGGCGACTTCGTTGACGGTCATCTCGATACCGCCGCTCGCGCTCAAGAAGGCGTTCCAGATAAAGCCGACCAGCGCGCCGTAAAACCAGCCAAAAACAAAGGCCAGCATAGGTAGAACCAAGATACCACCGAGAACTATCGCCGTCGAAACGCCGATATTCATAAGTAGTGAGTAGTCATTCATCGCGACTACGTCCGCAACGGCAATGATAGAACCGACCAGACCGGCTGCGAGCGCAAACAGAGCGTTAACCGTACCGATGAGGCGGCCGAGAGAGCCGGCGCCAATCTGAGTTACTTTGATCTTCTTTTCCACGAAACATCTCCTTACAATGTTACGAATGATATATATCATAACGATACTACATACAGAAGTAAATTGCAAACATAAACGTTTTATTGTGTAGTACTACAATGCTAGCTCTAGGAATTTGAATCCCAAGAACACTCCCCACTCCCCGCATTCGCCAAATCGCCAACTATGATATCTCTCTTATCTCAGCTTTTTGCAGGTGCAAAAAATGCGGAGTCGGGGGAGGTTCTCGAGATTCAGCTCCTGGGGAAGTTGACTTCCCTAGTATTTCATTTTCGCGTCTATTACGATATGGTGGTAAACGAGGAGGGCAGGATGTCACACGAAGCGCATATTCACGAAGTGCAAACAAAAATTTTACGGGAGTTATTGTTTTTGCCAGCGACGAATTTTGCTGAGTTGCAACGCGTCAGCGGTCTCGAGAGCGACCACGTTAAGTTTCATATACGGCGTCTGGTTGAGCTAGGCTACGTAGAAAAATCCGGAGCGAGCTATAGGCTGAGTGTTAAAGGTAAAGAATACGCGAACAAACTCGACACTGATGCTGGTGTGATAGAGCGACAGCCGAAAGTGGCGGTTATGTTGGTCGTGGAGCGGACGCGAAATGGTACAAAGGAGTATTTGTTGCAAGAGCGTCTCAAACATCCCTACTATGGGTTCTGGGGTGTGCCAACTGGCAAGATCCGTTGGGGTGAGTCGATATATGAGACAGCATCACGCGAGCTTCAGGAGGAGACGGGACTGGATGGGACGTTTGAATACAGAGGAGTGTACCACGAACGCGTTCAGCACGAGACGGGCGATGAGTTTGTCGAGGATAAAATTTTTCACTTGATGTTCTCGAAACATACGACTGGCGAGTTAAAAGAACGGTTTGATGGCGGTCGAAATGTCTGGCGCCCGCTGAGCGAGATGGCGGCAGAAACGAAAAAATACAAGAGTTTTGATCTCGAACTGCAAGCGTGTCTTAATGGTGATGCGTTGACTGAGATCGTCTATAGATACGGCGATGATGAGTTTTAGTGCTTTCGCTCAAGTACGACCAAGTGCTCTATGTGCGGCGTGCGCGGGAAAAAGTTGTAGCCCTGGTGGTGCACGATAGTATATTTTTCGAGCAGTACTGCGACGTCGTGTGCTTGTGTCGCTGGGTTGCAGCTGAGGTAGATGATGCGGGGCGGTGTTATTTCGAGCAGCCGAGCGATGACATCGGCGTGTAGTCCGGCGCGCGGCGGATCGACCACGGTGACGGCCTCTGAGGTTATGTAGTCGAGCGCTTTTTCGCTCGGAGCGAGCACTGCCCGAGCATTTTTATGAAGCGCTGCGATGTTCATGCGCATCTCGCGGACAGCATCTCCACTAATTTCAACCAGTGTTACATTGTCTCCGCCGACCGTTAGTCCGATGGTTCCGACACCGGAGTACAGGTCTATGATATGCTCCCCGCTCTCGTATTTTGGATCTGCCCCGCCGAGCGTCACCCGCTTGTGCCTGTTTTGGAGTTTTCTTTCGATCTCACATTTCATATCCTTAAGGGCCTTTTCGTAAACGGGTATGTTAACCTGGAAAAAGCTTTCAGCGGCGTAACGAAATGGGACATCTAGTATGACATCGGTTAGTGTCGTGTTGCCAAACGAGGCGAGGCGTTTCGTTATACGGCTGGCCGGGCTTTTCGGGTCACTGTAGATGACTTCCCCGCCTTGTGCTGGAAAGGCTGCCGCGTCGGTCTTATCTATCGCGTTAAAGTCCTGGTCTTTGACGTACAGCTGCCAAACCGTGTTACCGGTTCGGTCACAGCGGATGAGTAGTGTTTTGAGTTGCCGTGCCTCGACACCTTTTACCGACAATGTGTCACGAATCGTACGAGCGAGCTGGTTGATTTCTTCCCGTGCGAGACTCGTGCCGTTTACAGGTACTTTTCCGTGTGTTCCGCGGCGATAAAACGCTATATCTAGCGTCTGTACGCTACCTGTAGCGTTTTCACGGAGGTCGCCATACCAGCTAAATTCGACTTTGTTGCGGTAGTTGTACTGAACGTTATCGCTGTACATGCTTGTTTCGCCTGGCAAGGCAACGTGGTGTAACGCAAACGCTTCGTCTATGAGTTGTTGTTTATAGGCTATTTCGGCGTCAAACGACATGATTTGCCAAGGACTTGTTGAGAGGTAACTTTCGGCGTCTTTTGGTTCGACGCGTTCAGGACTCGGTTCTATAACCTCCGTGACGATAGCCTCGGCAAGTTTTGATTTTGACTTTGTGAGCTGAATCTCAACCTTCTCGCCCGGTAGTCCTCCCCAAACAAATACTTTTCGGCCGTCAGCAAGTGTACCGAGCGCCTGGCCGCCGCCAACGATTTTTTCGAGCACGATAGTTTCTCTCGGGTAGGTTTTCATTGCCTAAACAGTATACCCGACGATATACTGGGGCGTATATGGAACGAGAGAAATTATCTGTGTTGGTGAGGTTTTATGACTAAGTTTGACTTTACTCGCCCTGACGCGAGCGATGCGCTCAGTCCTGAGGCAAATCTCGTGTATGGGGTTGGTATGCTTGCAAGTCGTGCCGCGCAAATAGAACGAACATTATGCAACCATCCAGGCGGCCGGCCAGAAAATGATGCCGAGCATTCGTTTTCGCTTGCTGTCGTGGCTATGTCGCTCGCAGAACAATACTATCCCGAGCTGGATTCTGGGTTGGTGGCGAAGTATGCTATCGTTCATGATATGCCGGAGGTATATGTCGGCGATACACCGACACATGATATCGATGCGAATGGTCTTGCAGCGAAGGCTGAGCGGGAACAGATTGGGTTCAAGCAGTTGGAGGAAGAATACACCCCCCTCGCTCCTTCATTTGTTCTGCTTATTAGATCCTATGAGGCGCAGGCCGACCCAGAATCACGATATGTTCGGATGCTCGACAAGCTGATGACTGTTGTTATCCAGTTTTCTGACGATTTTACGACGATGAAAAAAGCCTTTAACCGCACAACCCACGAAGCGATGGTCCGTACACGTATAGAACGGTTCGCAAAAGACTATCCCGACCAGCAGCGTATCTTGGATTTATACTGGGAGCTGGCTCGTTATATGCATGACCGAACCTGGCCTAGTAAATATTAAGTTTTGGATCGTTTGTTGAGAATCCCCTGGATCGAGGGGCTGATAGGTTTGTCGGTACGGTGGATACACCCCATCCAGCAGCATGGGCGGCGCATACCTTCCTTGAGCTCAGAGATAACGCGTTTTACGTGATCATCTCTTGTTTTCTGCTGTTTGACCGATATAGTCCAGCAAATCCATTCATTGCGAGCAAGCTGCGTTAGGCTCTGCCAAATTTCTCCAGCGTTTTTGTCGGTGGCGAGGGCCTTTTTCAGATCTGCTGGTAGCGTGTGGGCTGTTCCGTTTGCTAGTTGTGTATTCGTCATAAGGTAACTTAATGATTTCTCTTGGCTGGGGAGGAGGGACTCGAACCCCCGAATGCCAGGACCAAAACCTGGTGCCTTACCACTTGGCCACTCCCCAATAGATGTTAATACGCACAGCTCCTACCGCTTAGCAACTTCGGAGTACACTCACGATGAGTGCGAGAGTAGTATAGCAAATTTTCGGAGGGTGCTCAAACGGATACTGAGCGATTTTCAGATGCAGCAACTATCTGATACACTAGTAGCTAACGAAAGGATTTTCAGATGGCAAAGCATAAAAGCTGGCACGGGGCGGATATCAAACGCGCTCGGAAGAAAAAAGAAGCAGCAGAAAAACGAAAACGCGCCTAACCTACGGGCGCTTTTCGTTTACCTTTAAGCCTGCTAGTATAAATGCATATGGCTATACTGGCCCGAAAACGAAAACGCCTCGCACGCCGCAACAGACTGTATGTATTTTTGCTAGCATTTGTCGCCGTAGGAATGATCATCACATTGCTCTGGCTGGTTGCAAATTCGCGGAACTTCATGCTGTTCGGAAACATCGTCACGCACGTCGAGACCGACGAAAAAGTAGTCGCACTGACACTTGATGACGGACCGCTTCCGGGGACGACAGAGGAGACGCTGAAGATTCTGCGGGAGCTCGATGTTAAAGCAACATTTTTTACTATCGGGGTTGAGTCGGAGCGGCATCCGGACCAGCTGCGGAAAATTATCGCTGCAGAACACGAAGTCGGTAACCACAGCTACTCGCACAATCTCATGCTCTTTACAACCTATGGGACGGTCACAAAAGAGATTGAAGATACCGATACGCTCATCCGTGCCGCGGGATACACTGGACAGATCCCCTTCCGCGTACCGTACAACTATAAATTTATAACACTTCCGTACTATCTGATGAAACATGAGCGGAGTGATATATCGCACAATGTATCAACGAACGAAGGCTGGGAGTATTCGCCAGAGGAAATTGCTGCCGATGTTGTTCGCAAAGTCAGCCCAGGCTCTATCGTTCTGCTCCATCCTATGTACGACCATACCCTCAGCTCGAGGCGCGCTATCCCCTTGATAGTTGACGAACTGCGCGCTAAAGGATACCGGTTCGTGACGGTTAGCCAGCTACTTTTATACGAAAAATCCTAAAAATGTTTTCGGATGTGCGAAAAACTGTAGTCCCAGTCGGCATCGGTTTTCTTGCGTGGATTGAAGATGTTTTCCGGGTCAAAGATGTGTTTTACTTTTTTCATATAGCCTAATACTTTCGGGCCGTACATCGCCTCGAGCCACGGGCCGCGTACGAGCCCGTCGTTATGTTCGCCGGATATAGAACCGCCGTATTTGAGCACGAGGTTGTTTACTTCTTTCATGGCCGGCTGTAGTTTGCGGCGTTCTTTCGGGTCCTCGATCTTCATGAGGGGTATGACATGGAAATTGCCATCACCCATATGTCCGGCGATCGTCGCGAGCAACTTGTATTTTTTGATGATTTTTCGGATACGCGGCCAAAATTCCGGCATGTGCTGCGGCGGCACGACAAAGTCGTCTATAAACGGTGCGGTGTGCTTGTCATGAACCTTACTGCGGAGCAGGTTGAAACTTTCGCGGCGCATGAGCCAGAATTTTTTCGACTTCTCTAGGGTGTTATCCTTTTCAACGTACAACATATGGTCGTTCTTGAGTATGTCGGCCATGCGGTCAAGTTTTGCGTCGATATCTTCCTGCGAATGTCCGGTAAACTCTATCATGAGAATGAGCTTTGGTATGCCGCGGCTGAGCGCGAGGGCATCAGGGATCAGCTGGATGGCTGTTTTGAGCCATAGTTTCAGACCAAGTTTTTTTATAAAACTCGGGAAAAAACGAAAACTCAGCCACATAGTATTGTCGTCGAAACTCTCAAATGTTGCCGGATGCTCCGCGACAACTTTTGGTATGACAGCTCCTAGTTTACTGACATCTTTCATGTAGCAAACCAGCACGCCGGACAACGGTTCTCGGGGAACGAGCCGAAAATGGATATCGGTGATGATGCCAAGTGTTCCCTGTGCCCCGACAAATAACTTCGTCAGGTCAAACACGCCAGTTTCGCGGTTCCAGATATCCCACAGATGATACCCGGTCGAATCTTTACTAACACCAGGCTTCGCTGCCTGGATTTCGTCGTAGTGCGCCTCCAGGAGTTCAAATGTTTCCTTGTATAACTTCCCTTCAAAGTCTTGTTGGCTCATTTTGCGTACCAGCTGATCTTTTTTGAGCGGTTTTATGACGTATTCGTTACCATCTGCGAGCACGACTTTGAGCTCGGTGACGTAGTCTGCCGTTTTGCCGTAGCGCAGGCTCTTTTCGCCGCCCGAGTTGTTCGATGCCATGCCGCCAACCGTTGCAAGATCACGACTCGCTGGGTAGCTTGGTAGTAGCACGTCTTTTTTGATGGTCTTTGCGTCAAAATCGCGGAAGAAAACACCCGGCTGAACCTCTGCGCTGGTTTTTGTAATAACAATGACTTTGTTGAAATATGACGTCATGTCGAGAATCAGCGATGTGTTGATGGCGCCGCCGGACATATCGGTGCCAGCTGAGCGCGGTGTGATGGAAAGATCTGGATGCTGTTTCTTGTGTTTTAGAACGTAGCGAACGGTTGCTTGCACGTCAGTACTGTCTTTCGGGTGCAGTACGGCCGTGGGTCGCAGTTCGAACAAACTAGCGTCATGCGAATACGCTTCGAGCGCATCTTCCGAAGTATCTATTTCTCCTTTGAAATTGGTTCTTAATTCATCTAACATGTAGTTATCATAGCATAAGCGCTGTGTGATATAGTAGTCGTATGGCAGTAGCAACTAAAAAAACCGCCCGAAAAAAAGCTGTTCAGTTTGAGCCAGGCCGAGTGCTTATCATGGTGGCGGTTATTGCTGTTCTGACACTGGTTTTTATTGGTGTTATCGTGACATTGTAGTCTGAATCTCGAGAACACTCCCCACTCCCCGCATTCGCCAAATCGCTAACTGTAATTTCCTGTCTTGATTTGGCTTTTTGCAGGTGCAAAAAATGCGGAGTCGGGGGAGGTTCCTCGAGATTCAGGTGTTGTTAGCTTGAGTTTCTTTTTGTTTTGCTCCATACTTATCGTATGAAAATAACGATAGATGTCGAAACCCGGACATTCATCCGACTACTACTTGTCGTTATCGGCTTTGCCGTGCTCATCGGAGCGGTATATCTTGCCCGCGGAGCTCTTATAACGATAGGTATTGCGCTGTTTTTGGCGCTCGCGCTCAATCCGCCTGTGAGTGCTCTCTCGGCAAAACTTCCGGGTAAAAGCCGTGTTGGTGCGACCGCTCTTGCCTATCTGATAGTCGTGACGCTTATCGGTGGTATTCTTTTTCTCGTTGTTCCTCCTATCATTCAACAAACTGCAAAATTTACCGCAACCGTGCCGACGCTTATAGATAGAGCGACGTCGCAAAAACCAATGCTCGATGATTTTGTTGAACGTTACAATCTTCGCGACGCGCTCAACCAAGCCGTTGACAGTGCGAAAAAACAGGCGACCGAAGCATCAACGCAACTCGGTGCGCTGCTTGTCGCTGTTCTGACTGGGGCGCTCGGCTGGGTGGTTAACCTTTTCTTTGTTCTGGTGCTCGGATTTTTCATGCTCGTCGAAGGACCGATGTGGATGAAAAAAATATGGGATCTCTACGATGACCCTGAAAAACGCGAACAACACAAATCTTCGGTGGAGAAAATGTATCGTGTTGTCACGGGATTTGTTAACGGCCAGATAGCTGTTGCGTCTGTCGGGGGTACATTTGTATTTCTGACAGTGCTTATCATGAGTCTTTTCCCGAGTTTACAGATACCGATGAACCTCGCTCTTCCACTCGCCGTCATCGTCTTTGTTTTGGAACTCATACCGATGGTTGGCGCACCGCTTGCAACGATCATTGTTGGTCTCGTACTTCTACTGAACTCGGTAACTGCTGGTATACTGTTCGTACTGATCTACCTTGTCTACCAGCAGGTCGAAAACAATCTCATCGCACCGCATATACAATCAAAAAGTGTCGAACTGTCGATACTCTGGATTCTTATGGCGATTCTTATCGGTTCCAGTGTTTTCGGACTTATCGGTGGACTTATATCTATCCCGATCGCTGGTTGTCTGAGGGTGCTGCTGATGGATTATCTTGAGTACGCAAAGAAACGGCGTATGAAGAAAGAACCAAAAGGTATCGCGAAGCTTATAAAACGGATTACCAAAGAAGCCTAGAAACATAAAACTTTAGAACCTCCCCCGACTCCGCATTTTTTGCACCTGCGAAAAGCTGAGATAAGAGAGATATCATAGTTGGCGATTTGGCGAATGCGGGGAGTGGGGAGAGTTCTAATGTTTTATCAAGCTTACTTACAGCCTGTTCCAGATCGTACCGCCAGGCGTATCCTTCAGATAGACACCATCTGCTGCCAGTTTGTCGCGTAGCGTATCGGATGCTTTCCAGTCTTTGTTTTCGCGTGCTCGCTCGCGTTCAAGAATCCGTTGTTTTTGCTCATCGCTGATATCTGGCGTGCTCTGAGCAAGTTTAAGGCCGAACACGTCATCAATCCATGCCACAAACTCAACGAGCGCGCTATGCTGCAAACGTTTCAGCGGTGCGGCTTCGATAGCATCCATGGCGCGTTCTAGTACAGTGAGAGCTTCAGGAGTGTTTAGGTCGTCATTTAACGCTTCGAGCGCAGCGTGCGGCGCCGAAAGAATGATGCCATTGACCCGGCCAGCCGAATCTTTATCATCATCGTCAACGAGCGTGTCATGTGTCTGCCAGCGAAGTGCGGCGATACTACGCCACCGTTCCAGTCGGTTGTGCGCTGCTTCGAGATTTTCAAACGTAAAGTTTGTTTCGGTTCGGTAATGGCTTTGTAAAATAAACAAACGAAAATCGAGCGCGGAGAAGCCTTTTTTAGCAAGATCGTCCAGCGTATAGCTGTTGCCTAAACTTTTCGATAGCTTCGTACCGTTCGACAAGAGGTGTGCACAGTGAAGCCAGTAGTTCGAGAATCTTTTGCCTGTTACCGCTTCACTTTGGGCGATTTCGTTCGTGTGATGCACTGGTATATGGTCGATTCCGCCTGTGTGAATATCGAGCGTGTCGCCCAGGTATTCCATAGCCATGGCCGAACACTCAAGGTGCCAGCCCGGAAAACCTTTGCCCCACGGGCTGTCCCACTCCATATCGCGTTTTACGCCTTCCGGACTAAATTTCCAAAGTGCGAAGTCAGCCGGATTTCTTTTTTCTTTATTAGCTTCGACCCGCGCGCCTTCACGCAGCGCTGTCAGGTCTAGGTGTGCAAAGTCGGCGTAGGTTGGAAATTTGCTTGTATCGTAGTAGATGCCGTCACTCGTCGGATAAGTATAGCCTTTTTGTTCGAGAATATTTACAAGCGCGATTTGCTGAGGTATATGCTCGGTGGCTTTACAAAGTTGTTCTGGCGGTAGCAAATTGAGCGCTGTCATGCCCTCTAGGAAACGGTTTGTGTAGCGTTCAGCTACCTCCCATGCTGTTATACCCTCGCGCCGCGCGCCCTTCTCCATCTTGTCTTCACCGTCATCGGCGTCACTGGTGAGGTGTCCAACATCGGTGATATTCATAACGCGCGTTACGTGATACTCGTTCTGTCGCAGTACGCGGATGAGCGTATCCCAGCGGATATACGCCACCCAGTTTCCGATGTGCGGTTCACTATATACCGTCGGACCACAGGTGTAGAGTGTCGCCTCTCCTGGGGTCTGCGTCACAAATTCATCCAGCGAGCGCGTCAATGTGTTATATAGTTTCAGCACTGTCGTACTCCTGTAAAATCTTTTCAACCGCCGCGAGCAGGTCTTTTACCGCCACGTCGTACTCTTCGTAGATCTTGTACCCGGCGCTGTAGCTATGCCCGCCGCCGCCAAAATACCCGGCGATCGTATCGGAGATAGGTATGTTGCTGCGGATTTTTCCGGTCAGTTTTTGGTCGGGGTAGGTTTTTATGGCTATCGCGACGTCAACGCCGTCAACGAGTCGCATTTCGTCGAGTACCAGCACACTTGGGTTGTAGCGGTCACTGTACTCAGCGATATCTTCCCAGGGTATATGCACGAGTGCCAGGCGTCCACCGCAGTAGTATTCGATTCGTTTGATCAGTTCGCCTTTGTATTCCAGGATATCGGCCGGTTTTTTCATGTATTCGCGGCGCTTTTGTTCGACTGCGCTCGGGTGCGCACCGAGCTTCATGAGTGCGAGCACGGTTTCAAGAGTTCGCTCCGTCACGCTTTGCGTACTGAGGCCGAGCGTGTCGCCAAGGATGCTTGCGAGCATATTTTCCGCAGCAGTTTGGTTGATGGACCAGCCGAGTTCTTTCGCTATCTGGTAGACAAATTCACTCGTTGCCGCAGCCTTTTCGTCGAGAAAAAATTCGTGAGGAAAACTAAGGCCGGCATCGTCGGTTTCGTCGTCGCGCTCATCGTTGTGATGGTCGAGTATGATGACCGGTCGAGTTTCAAAGAAATGTCGGATACCGGGTGTTTCGAGTGTTTTGACAAGCAACGCTTCGGCCGCTGTATCGACGATGATAGCGAGGTCGTATTTGCCGTCAAATTCTTTCACCACCCTGCTCCAGCCGGCTATATAGTGTAAGTATTTCGGCATGTCGATAGCACAAAACAGTGTGACATCTTTGCCGAGCTCGCCAAATATTTCTTCAAGCGCTGTCGCCGTTCCTAAACTATCTGCGTCGGGGTTTTCCGGCTGAAGTATAACGATACGCTGCGCTTCGTCGACATGCTGTTTTACGGTTTCATACATCTGTTTTATTGTAACATCACTTGCACAAATTATGTAAATGTGCTATAATGAAAAGATGGGCTCCGCTTCGGTCAGAAGTGGCGACCCCGTCCCACCCATTCGAGCCACCCGCTCACGGGTGGAGATGAAAGGCAGGAGAAATGACTATTGACAGTGCGTCTTTCGTTTCCCGCGTAACACGGGAGATGAAGGGACCTACCGCGGACCTACTGTGTGCGATGGCGCAGCAACTAAGCCCCTCTTTCACCAAAGAGCAGGCCCGAGCTTGGATCGTGATGGACCCCATACCGAACCAATTTGCGTTATTCTACATCAGCTGCGAGTAGTGCTGATGTCTACTAGCGGGGATCAACAGGATTTATCTCTCCTGCCTCGCGAACAGAGTTTTTGAAAATTTTCGAAGGCTGTGTTCGCGAGAGATAGCTAAACTTTAAGGCCAACTTTTTGGCTCAACTGACGAGCGATGCCTTCAAGTTTCGTTTCAATCCTCTCGACACGCTCAGTTAGCTCCAGGACAGCAGCAGTATGCTCACGGCTAGTTTTCTCAAGTCTATCCATACGCTCCTTGAGTCGATCGAAGCGCTCGGAAGTCATCTGCGTAAAATCCTGCAGGAGTGCAAAGATATCTTCGTTAGTGATCGCTTTTGTCATAAACTCATTGTATTACAAAACGAGGATTACGAGCCGACGTTTCAACTATTTTTCTATCTAAAATTGTGTACAAGTTGCGTTACAGCTTACGGCGCCCTTCAAGGGCATGAGTCAGGGTTATCATATCAGCATACTCGAGGTCAACGCCGACCGGGATGCCACGGGCGAGGCGCGTAACGGTGACGTCGACACCTTGCTCTTCCAGGTGTTTTTGAATATACAGAGCGGTTGATTCGCCTTCGACACTTGCGTTTGTTGCCAGGATAACTTCCTGAACTTTGTCTTTTTTGATGCGCTCAATAAGCTCCGGTATATGTAGCTGCTCCGGACCGATGCCGTCTATCGGGCTCATGGCGCCGCCGAGCACATGATACGTGCCGTGAAACTGCTTGGTGCGCTCTAGGGCAACGATATCGAGCGGTTCCTCGACGACGGCGATGAGTGTTTTATCCCGTTTTGGATCGCTGTAGAGCGGCGAAACTTCTTCGTCCGCATCGATGAGTGCGTAAGTAGCCGGACAGGTTTTGACACCGGCATGAATATCAGCTATCGCACTCGACAGCGACTCGGCTGTTCGCGGATTTGCACGCAGCAAATAGTACGCATAACGCTCCGCGGTGCGCGGCCCAACGCCCGGCAAACTGCCGAGCGCCTCGATCAACTCCTCTAGTGCCTTAGGTAGCATATCGCTTCGCCGTCTACTGCCTACAGCCCGAGCTTACCGAGTCCGCCCATGAGCGGTTTCATTTTCTCGGCGGCGAGGTCTTGGGCGCGCTGCATGGCGTCGCGGACGGCAACTTCTACCCATCGTTCGAGTTCGCGTATATCGTCGAGATCGACGCGCTCTGGGTCGATAGTGACTTTCTTTAGCTTCAGGCCGCCGGTTACTTGGACAACAACCGCATCGTCGCCGGCTGAAACTTCGACGATTTCATTTTCAAGCTCTTTCTGAGCCTTCTTTAGTTGCATCACCATTTTTGCTTGGTCGAACATATAACTCCCTTCGTTTCTTGTCTTATATTATATCAAAACTTGGCCCTAAAATTCCTTCAAGACCACTTTAGGGCTTTATTGCGGTCTATAGATACGCAGCGTCACCGCATCTTCACCGCGGTCTGATGTGATGATTCGCGACGGCGTTTTGCCGGCAAAAGTTTTTCCAGTGCTCGGCAGGACAAATGTCGGAATATCGAGGCTGCTAGGAAGTGTTGTTGCGACATCCAGGTAGCTATGTTCGTTTTTCAGTATGCTATAAAATGGCGCTTCATCTTCGGTCGCAACCAATCGAACCGGATAGTCGCCCTCGACGGCGAGCTGTTGTTGTACGGCCGGTAGCGACTGACTAAAATACGGATTTGCAACGTGATCATGCGTGTCAAAATAGTGTGAGATATTGCCAGAACCGATGCTGATAAACAGTATGGTAAGCGGGACCAGTCCGGCGATGCGTGCGTAGGGATTTCGCGGGAAGAGACGATACCATTCGACGATAAGTGTGTCTATACCGATAGCGACGAGAAGCATCACCGGTACAAACGTCAGGGCGATAACGCTTGGCATGAGGAACGCGGTGACTGCGGTGCTGGTTATCCATGCGAGTAGTACGTACGAACGCGCCATATAGCGGTCGCGGATACTTTTGAAAAGGCCGAGAGCCGCAAGTGCGATAGTGGCGAGATTGAAGATAGGCACGATCTGGGTTCCTATAAAGCCGCTTGCGGTGACGTTGAGGTAAAAGTCGTATATCGCCATGAAACCGTGGCGCAGTCCGTTGAATTCGCTGCGTATAAGCGAAAAGCCGGTGAGAGTGTCTATTGCGGACGGGTGGGTCACGAGATATATACCGAGCGGCACGAGACCGAGTGCTGCGATACCACCAAGCAAGAACAGGCGCAGGCGTTTTATGTGCCGGAAGCGTGAACGGACGTGCGGGTGGAAAAATGCGCTAACAAAGATAGTGATGAGCGGGTACACGCCGAACGGCGTATAGAGTAGCCCGATACTTGCGATAACGATCGTCAGTTTCCAGAGAAATGCTTTGTCACGCTTGACAAGCAGCCGAACAGCGGCGTACAGCAGTAGTAACGTCCAAAATGGAAGAAGGATGTCCGGTGTGGCACTTCTGGTTATACTGATGAACTGGACTGAAGTCATAGTGATGATGGTCGCAACTACCGCAACGCTATCTTTGAACCAGTGGCGCATTGTCAGGGCGAAAAGGATGATGGTCGCAACGCCGAGGAGCAGCGACGGCAAGACAAGTGATAGACGGGACAATCCGAAGGCCTCAACGGAGAGTTTCTGGAGGAAATTGTACCCGCCGTTGATCGTCCACGACATGTCGAGACTAAAATGCATCGACGTACTGGTGACGGCCTGGTTCATTTCTGCCTGGCTGATACCATGCGGCACGTTGCCGATATCAGCGCCAATGATGAAAAACAGTATGACAATAATAAGACCGTACCCGACAAGATAACGGAACTTATACAGAGTCGCCTGCTGTATGAACGATGGACGAAAGGACATAACCACTATAGATTATACTATAGTTTTCAGGAGGGGCTTGCCTTCGAAATAAATTTGAAATACGATCTCCTCCCCCTGAAGCTCGGCGGAGTCGCGCCGAAGACGGCTAGTCTCGTTTCTTTTCGAGCGACATGAAACGCAGGCGCTCGGGGTGGAAGTAGAGTTCTATACGTCCGGTCGGGCCGTTTCGATGTTTCGCGATGATAAGGTCGGTGATGTGCTGGCGGTCGGTTTCAGGGTTGTAGTAATCCTCGCGGTAAAGGAACATAACGAGGTCGGCATCTTGCTCGATAGATCCTGACTCGCGTAGGTCGGCGAGTTGCGGTATCTGCGGGTTACGGCTTTCGACAGAACGTGAGAGCTGACTCAGTGCGACGACAGGAACATTTAGCTCGCGGGCGATCAGCTTCAGGCCGCGGGAAATTTCACTCACCTCTTGAACGCGGTTAAACTCATTTCCCCCGCCTCGACTGCCGCTCATGAGCTGCAAATAGTCAACGATGATGAGTCCGAGCGGTTGGTTGTGAGCTTCACGGCGAGCTTTCGTGCGCATTTCGAGGACGGTCAGACCAGGGGTATCGTCGATAAAGATCGGCGCTTCGGCCATTTCGCCCATCGCATTCGACAGTTTTTCGAAATCATCGTCAGATAAGTTGCCGGTACGAATATTCCAGGCATCAACACCAGCTGCTTCGGCCAGCATACGGTCGACGAGCTGTTCTTTGCTCATCTCAAGGCTAAATACCAGCACAGACTGTTTCTCGCGGCTAGCTATGTTATATGCCATGTTGAGCGCAAAGGTTGATTTGCCCATGGCTGGACGTGCGGCGAGGATGAGCAAGTCGGATTTTTGCAGGCCGGCTGTTAGGTTGTCGAGGTCTCGGTAGCCGGTTTTGACGCCGCGCAGTTTGCCTTTGTCCCGGTGGAGTTCTTCTATGCGGTCGAAGCTTTCTGTTAAGATGTGCTCGAGGCTGACGAGATCTTGTTTTACGCCGGCATCACTGACGGAAAATAACTCGGCTTCGGCTGTTTCGAGTAGCTCCTGGATGTTCTTATCTTCGTTAAACCCGAGTTCGGCGATATCGCTACTAGCTTTTATGAGCCGTCTGCGCACTGCTTTTTGACGGACCATGTCGGCATACGCCTCGGCGTGGGCAGCTGTCGGAACATAGTTGGTCAGTTCGGTCAGGTAGGCGGATCCACCGACGAGCTCGAGCTCATCTTTTTTGCTGAGCTCATCGCTGAGCGTTAAAAGGTCGATCGGTTTATGATGTTCGTACAAACGGAACATCGCGTCAAAAATCGTCGAGTGTCGTTTGTCGTAAAAGTCAGTCGGTTTCAACCGGTCGCTAACGTTCGCGAGAACCTCGTCGTCTATAAGTACGGCTCCGAGCAGGCTCATTTCTGCGTCGAGGCTTTGGGGTGGAATTCGTCCTTCTGTTTGTTGCTTTGCCATAATTTTACCTCACCACCCGTTCCTTATACCGTAACACGTTCGCCGCCGCCCATCAAATCAGCAACTTTTTTAGCCGGGTCGTCAGAAGCAAGTTGCGTACCCGTTTCTTCTATGATGATGGTCGGGTTCAGGTTGCATACATCCAGGAGAACCCGTGAAAGTTGGGTGCGATACTGCGCTTGGTCGAGTTTTTTTCTATGAAGAGCGTACTGAAATGTGAGATGCAGCGTCTCACCGTCCAAACGTACTTCGGCACGGCTGAGGACGCTATGGAGCGCAGGATTGGTCTTTTTGGTCGCCGCAAGCACCGCTACCCAGTCAAACTTCCCTTCAGTTTCAGAAAGGTTAGACCTTTCGGTTTGTTCACTCTTGACTTCTTGTTCGACTGGCTTGCTGGTTTCTTCGTTCTTCCCGCTCTCGTCGTTAGAGACGGGTCCTGTCGCTCGGTCTGCCCCTTCTTCTCTCGAAACTTCGTTTTGAGCAGAAGCGGGTGCTACCCCGCCGGGTGTCTCTGGCTTGGATTGCGCCATCTTATCGTCCGCCGTCCGCCGTCCATCGTCAGCTTTCGCTACAAACCCAAGCAGCGTACTCACTAGCAGTAGTTGCGGAAAATGTGCTTTCGGAACGGCCATAAGCTTCTCGCTTAGCTCGTAGGTGTTTACCGACGCATCAGACCGGCCGAGGAGTGCTGCGACAAGTTGTTCGGACAGTGTAACGGGCGAAGCACCTTGAGCGAGCATGGTTTGGAGTGATGCGTGAAGTTCGGACTGATTTTTATCTTGTATCAGCTCCAGTAAACGAGCGATTTCCGTTGAACGAGCGCGGCCAAGGATGGATTCGACCGTGTCGGTCGTCACCGTTCCTTCAAGGCTTCCTAGTTGGTCGAGCAGGCTGATACTGTCGCGAAAACTACCGCCGCCATGTTCAGCGATAAGTCGCAGTGCGTCATCGTCTATGGCGATAGCCTCTTTCTGAGCGATTTCTTTCAGATGGTCAACAACTTTCTGTAGCGCGACTGGTCGAAAATGAAATCGCTGAGTCCGGCTGACGATAGTTGCCGGTACTTTATGTAGCTCGGTGGTTGCAAGTATAAAGACGGCGTGGGCCGGCGGTTCCTCGATAGTCTTTAGGAGGGCATTGAAACTCTCGCCCGTTAACATGTGTACTTCGTCTATGATGTAGACTTTATATTTCGCTGATACCGGCGCGATAAAGACTTTTTCGCGTAAGTCGCGGATATCATCGATCCGCCGGTTGCTCGCCGCATCTATTTCTATGATGTCGAGATGTCCAGTGTCGGCGTTGTACGGCAGCTCGTTGATAGCATAGGCTAGGATGCGCGCCGCACTGGTCTTCCCGGTGCCGCGCTGGCCGGTGAAGAGATACGCGTGTGAAAAAGTACCATTTTTCACGGCCGTCTTTAACAACTCGGTGACATGCTCCTGCCCGACCAGTTCGTCAAATGATGTCGAACGGTAAGCACGATACAATGCTCGCCTCGGTGGTGCCGGCTCCTCTTTTTTTCCTCCCATACTATATATCAGTATAGCGCGGTTTACGCTCTCTGTGCACCGTAGCGTTTACAACAGCTAGCGGTTATCGCCGGTGCTTTTTATGACGCCGCGTACTTTTCTGTCCGCAAGTTTTGCGAGATTTGTTGCCGCCACGTCTTCAAGGCTCAGGCCGACTTGCGACGACATCATAGATACGTACCACAGGACATCGCCAAGCTCTTTCTTAAAGTCATCGAGGTCGAGTTTTGTTATGTCGTTGTCGTGGTTACGGATGATCTTTTTCATTTTCTCTGCTATCTCGCCCGCTTCCCCGTTCAACCCAAGCGCAAAATAATACGGCGCGGTGATACTTTTCGGGTCGATAGTACTGGTTGTTGTCGCTTTCTTCTGATACTCGTCAAATGTCATTTTATCCTCTACTTTCATCTACCATGATACCAAAAAGCAAACGCCCCGCTCCTGATATCACCAGGAGCGGGGTTTCGCTCGACCAGTGGTCAGGTTGCGGGGTTTGTATTCACGATGATTATGAAATCATCTTCCGTCCATCCGGGGGCATCGACAACCTTGAGCCGTAAGCCATGAAGCGCCTCGGTGTCATTGAGGTTTTGGACCACTTTGTCAAGAAGGTGTGCGTAGTTGCCATCTTCCCACTCTCTCCTCTCTCCTTTGATGAACTTAGGCACAAGTTCTTCGCATCCGCGCGCCTTGAACAGAATGATCTCCGGCTTGTCTGCCAGAACCTCTTGCACAAAGCTTCCCGGTCGATACCTCGTAGGATGCTTCCTGAGCCGCTTAAGCTCGCGACGAACGAACTTCCTGTAGAGGTATTCGATACGCAAGACGACCATCGTACCGACGAGATCGGCGTAGCCCTCCAGCTTGTCAGGCTCGTGCCCCGAGCTGAGGAGCGCTGCTTCCTGCTCGGCAAGCTTACTGACGAGAGCCTTCTGGTGTTCTTCGAGCGTTCCAGCTGTCATCTTTTATCTCCCTTGTTCGTCTCCGCCAAAGCGGAGAGCCTTGACTTCGAATATCTCAAAGTATCTACAAAACCTTGCTAAAACGCAAGCATAACAACGATTCGATAGCTATCAGTACCACTTTTATCTGTTCTATCGAAACCTTCTCTGTAAAAGAAGACTTCTTTTTGAGATTGAGTTTTCTTACGCTGGTTTTGTTTGTGCCACCGACCCAAGCTGCAACAACTCACACCACACCCGCCTCGCAGGTGGCGCAGCACTCGGAGTGATGATAACTTGTCCTGTTGAGTTACCTGTGACTGTCCATGTTATAGCTGATGAGCCGTAGGTAGTTGACGCTGTTCCGACACTAGCTAGTATAGTTACTGTTCCTGTTGCTCTAGTAGCATAGGTAGTTGCATTGTTATTAGCAGAGAAGGTTATGTCCCAAGAGATAGTTCCATCTTCTGTCATGACGGTTACTTTGCCTCTTGTTATACCTCCATGTACTGGGATGGTGATGATACCACTCACTGCTACATGTGATGGAGCAGCCTGACTAGCAATTCCGCTCGCTGCTGGGATGAAGGCTTGTTGGACGACACCACCAGCGCCACGAGCCGACTCGTAACTGCGAAAGGCAGTTACACTGGAACCTTCGGCATAAGAGATATATTCGAGCGCTCTGGTACCTGAGCCTTTAGCATGTGACATAGTGCCACTTGCTATAGTGGAATAACCTTCAGCATGAGAGTAAGGGCCCGACGCGATGGTCTGGTAGCCTTCAGCGTGAGCGGCTACGCTGCTTGCGGTTGTATTCATACCCTCAGCATGAGCAGCGGTCCCGTTTGCGATTACCTGCATCCCTTCAGCATGAGAAGCTGTGTCACTTGCCGTAGTAGACATACCCTCTGCATGAGTAGCGAAGCTCTCTGCCTTCGTTCCGCTACCTTCCGTATGAGAGAACCCGCCGCTTGCAATCGTTCCGTTCCCTTCGGCATGAGAGCCTGAGCCACTTGCTGTAGTAAGTGTACCCTCTGCATGTGAACCCACGCCGCCATTTGAAATTGTCTGCAACCCTTCAGCATGAGCTCCATAGCCATTAGAGGAATCAGCTGTTGTCCGATACCCCTCTGCATGTGCGCCATAGTTACCCGATGCAGTCGTCTCAAACCCCTCCGCATGCGAATTATTCCCACTCGCCGTTGCCCCCCGTCCCTCCGCCCAGGAGTCCTCTCCACTAGCCGTCAAATTCGATCCAGCCACCGGAGCATACTGAAGTCTGAGATCTGTCTCTAGTGCATCTACAAGATCAGGTGATGTTATATCTCCTGTTAGTGTAGCTACAGAACTAACACCAGCAGAGTTTAGTTTGTCTACTACTTCAGGAGATAGGTTAGATTCTGTAACAGTATCATCTGCTAGTTGTATGGTTGTTATAGCATTGTCTTGGAGTTGTGAGGAACCAACTGAGTTATCTTGGAGTTGACTAGCACTAATACTATTATCCTGAAGTTGAGCAGTACCTACGACATTGTCTTTCAGACTACCATCTTGTTTATGAGTAGTAGAGAGATAGTCGTTGAGGATTTGGCCCCATGCACCGGCATCAGAGCCTGGGGTGG
>JAPUDS010000032.1:4212-5566 GCA_027492975.1 Candidatus Saccharimonadota bacterium | reverse complement strand
AGTCCGTCATGTATGCTTTTTGCACGTTGTTCCCAAGTATGCTGGTTGGCCTGTTTTAAGAGCTCGGCGCGTACTTTTGGCTGCTTACGGTCTGCGATCGCCCTGTCTACATTCTTTTCAAACTGGTCATCATCCTTAGACATAAACACATATTCATATCCCTCGCATTCTTTGAGGTCACGAGTACATACCACCGGCACACCGGCGGCCATGTATTCGAAAAGTTTGACCGGCGACGTTGCTTTTGCGATGTCGCCGCGCACAAATGGAATCGTCATACAGTCAAAAAACAATGAATACTTCGGCAAATCGCTGTAGTCTTTCGGTCCAAGATAGTGCACATTTGGTAGCAACTCTAAGTTCTTCAGCGCATCACCGTAGTCAAGGCCGACATACACAAATTCAATATCCGAACGCTTCTTCGCAAGAGCATTGAGCATACCGTAGTCGATCCACGGAGCAATCGCTCCATAGTACCCAACGACAGGTCTTTTGCTCTCTAAAATCTTCTGAAGATCCTTCGCCGGCTGGATATCTTTATGCTTCACATAGTCAAAATGCGCCACGTTGACGGCGTTTTTCGCAACAACGATTTGAGACTGGCTGTAGTGCTCTTGTATTTGTTCAAGCAACACGTCAGACGTCACCGTCACGAGGACCGGTTTGATCTTCGAAAGCGAGTTCCATATGAGACGCTGATGATATAAGTCGCCAGAAATATCTTCGTGAAGTTCGTCTATATAGTCATAGATAACCTGCATGTTGATACTTTTTTTAAAGTGCATTATCTCGTCAACAGATATGCTTGCTATGGTACTCAGCTGCATAAAGTAAATATCCTTCGCTAGACCCTTAAACGCATCCAGAAGCTCTGGATTGTTGATAGTGACCAGCGACGAGTTTACTTTTCGTAGACTCTGCAAACGGTTGGTGCACTCGAGAAATACGACAAAATACCCGAGTTTGGAAAACTCAGTCGCCAGGTGGTGGGGTCGCTGTTTCAGCTCCACATCCCACGGGATGGAGTTGATAACCATGACTCGCTCATATCCTTTAGAAAGCGCTCCAAGCTCGTTCAAGAGCGGCTTCAGCGCACGACGATGCTTCGCACTGTTTAGTCGACCCGCAAAGCGCATCATCTTCTTTGCCGCTTGCCGACGCCGGGTATTGAGCGGAAAAAGACTGTTGAACGAATCACCGGCTTTGTTTGCAAAACGAAACCGCTTCGAAGACACAAGTAACTTCAGGTCAGCATTCTCTTTTTTGAGAGCCGCTATTTCCTCCTGAAGCTCCTTAACCATCGTCTGGGTAGGTTTTTCCGTCTTTTTTACCGTCATCTACCGTTCCCAAACTT
>JAPUDS010000032.1:0-4112 GCA_027492975.1 Candidatus Saccharimonadota bacterium | reverse complement strand
TCTGTTTTGATGATATGCGCTTTTTCCATAAAGTTATGGAAATCTATCACCCCAAGCGGGTCGATCAACTTAATTCTGTCGTTATCGCCCAAAATTTCATTTGCAACACTTTGAACCTTAGGGTTTAGATGCACTGGATAGACAGCTTTGACATCCGAAAACTCGTCGAGGATACGTTTTACGGCGCGAAAAATATTTCGCATCGGGTCACCAAGGTTTTCGCGGCGATGCGCCGTTATGAGGATCAGTCTGTCGTCACCCAGCCATTCAAAGACCGGGTGTGAATAGTCGCTCGATACCGTCGTTGCAAGCGCGTCTATAGCGGTGTTGCCGGTTACATAAATCTCCTGGTCTTTGTTCTTTGCCGCCTTCAAATTTGCCTTACTAAGTTCAGTTGGCGCAAACAGCATATCCGCCATACAGTCGATAACCTGTCGGTTCATTTCTTCTGGAAATGGAGAGTACTTGTCATATGTCCGCAGACCCGCTTCGACATGTCCTATGGCGGTTTGTTGATAAAACGCCGCCATAGCAGCTGCCATCGACGTCGTCGTGTCACCGTGTACAAGCACGATATCCGGATGTTCTTTCTGTATCACTTCTTCTACACCTTCGATAACTTTTGAAGTTATGGTCGAAAGTGTCTGGTTGGGCTGCATAACATTTAGATCATAGTCCGGGGTGATATTAAATACCTCTAAAACCTGGTCGAGCATCTCACGGTGCTGCGCTGTCACGCACACTATAGACTGCACCTCCGGCCGCCTTTCAAGCTCCGCAACAACTGGCGCCATTTTGATGGCTTCTGGACGCGTGCCGAACACGCTCATCACTTTTATCATACCGTCCATTTTACCACTCATTAGAGCCGTTGCCTATTTGGTGCGTCGCAGCACTACGGCGGTTTGCTCGCCGTATTCAGGGTTAGCGGGCTCGAGATCATCAAACGAATTAACTTCAGTCGAAACCGGCATTAACCCATCTGTTGCGATAACAACCCTATCAATATCACCTGTCGGAATAGTTGTTGTCTCTACGAAACCGTCTGGCGTCGAAGTACCATCAATCGCCCCGTAGTGATACGGGGAAAGAACAGTATCACTCGCAGGATTTTGCAAATTTCGAATCTGCCACGGCGTCACTAGGTTATCAACCGGTTTATAGACCGCTTGCTTGTTTTTGTCCTGACTTTTTGCCTTCAGTACTCCAGCTAACAGTTCGTCTGTTAGTTGCTGATCCAAGCCTGTTCTGCCAGCAAACTCACGCACTGTTCGCTCGACATCCTCGACCGGAGCATCCCAAACAAGTCGAGTAAGTTCATCGACCAGTTGTGCCTTATCGGTGTCTATCAGTTTCTCAGTAACACCCGACACATGCTTGCCATTCACCCAAACCATGACATCACCCACCGATGTTATAGCTGTCTCCTTTGGGGCAAATTGTACATGGCTCAGGTAACCCGTGAAACGCATTGCCGGATCCATAGCTTGTAATTCAGCGGCTGTCGTTGCTGTACCGATCTTCCGATAGAGTTCCGTGAGGTATTTGTTTGCTCCCGCGACCAACTCAGTACCAGTTGCACGCTGTCCTTCCATGAACCGTCGCAGACCATGACTTGCAAGCAAGCCGCCATTAAAACGAAAATTAGTCGGTAGCTCTAACCGCCCCGCAAGTTCAGGATCAGTTATATTTGTTCCGACTATATTGTTCGCCATGTCTCCGACCGCCACGTGCGCTGCTTGCTCGTCACCACCAAACGCATACCAATCTCGTAAAAGATTTTGTGGCAGCACACCTAGATTTTCGGCCTGTCTGCGTAGGCTCTCACTAGGAATATATAGTCGGTCTGTTGCAAATACTGGCTTGGGCATAGTTATTCCGCAGTTGGTTCCTTGTCAAACATCGCAACAACTGCCTGCCGAAGCTCAACTCCGCCATCATCCTCGAAATCAGCGAGCACATATGGTACTTTATTTTGTTCACAAAGTGCCACTATGTGCTCTCCGTAGGAGTTAAACGTGACATTCCGAGCCATACCCGACATATCGTAGGAGCGCATTTCAGGAAATATAATTACACCGCGTGGACGCGTTTTCCCGACAAATTTATCAGTCTCTACAACGGGTTCGCTTCGAGGCGCCGCCGCTTTAGTTTGCCCAAACTTCTTTTTAAACCATGAAATCAAACCTCGACCGGACATCTTTAAGTGTTCTACGGGTATCGGCGTGACGACTTCGGAAGGAGAACCGAGCTCTTCGGGTCGCACATCATAAAAACAATGTGTTATATAGGCTGCATCTCTCAAGTAGTCAACTCGTACATCCTCGGCGACACCTTGTTCGGTAAGCGCTTCTCTGAGTTGAGCTGTCAATCCCGCGGCACCACCGATATTCGTGCCAAACACGACTATACGGTCAACCTGTGGTGGGAGTCGAAGATCTTCATATTCGGGAGGTATTTCGAAACTACTACCTACATGAGGCAGCTCGCCTGACTTGGTGGTGTAGTTTTTGTAATCCATAATTACATATTAGCATAAACTTTACCAAAAGTCAATTATAGCTCTTTACGATACTACGATCTCCCAAAATGGCCGGTGTCGCTGCGCAAAAAGAGATTTGATGTAGATTGCATTTTGCGTAAAAATATGTAAACAAGATTCATAACGCTACCTCCGATAC
Organism: Candidatus Saccharimonadota bacterium; assembly: GCA_027492975.1. Taxonomy (GTDB): domain Bacteria; phylum Patescibacteriota; class Saccharimonadia; order Saccharimonadales; family Saccharimonadaceae; genus JAPUDS01. Next base: position 1,431 of record JAPUDS010000032.1, on the reverse strand, counting down.
ATCTATTGACAACCTCATACTCTTTATGCTAATATGAATAGTATAGGTTTATTAAAAATAAAACAAATGCGTCTACAGAGAAAAAAGTCAAAAAAACCTCTCTTTATCACTCTCGGAGTGGTACTTGTAGTAGTTGGCGTAGTCGTCTTTTTCTTGTTTTTTAAACCATCAGCACAAAACACAGACAACAATTCCGTTGATGCCGTCGCAACCGATGAGCAAAGTGGTGCGAAAAACATAAAAGATTCTCCCATTGCCGCAAATCCTCAGAACGACGCTCCCGCAGAAGATATACCAGCGAGCACCGTCGGTGGTATAACTATCACTCAACTTGACCAAGTCGGTGGTATAGTCCGAGCAACAGCGACAGTTACGGACTTCAAAACCCAAAAATGCGTCTACTCGTTCACCATCGATGGTGGCAAACCGGTTGTCCGCGAACAAACCGGCGACTGCACGGCCCTCACCGTAGCACAGGACTATTTCGACAGGATCGGCCGCTACACACTCACTGTTACTGCCTACTCCGATAGCGACAAACTAACTACGTCACAGGAGATAAACGTCCTATGATAAAGCGACTTGTCATCTTCAGCATCGGCGTAACACTTGCTATTAGTTCGGTTGTACTTCTCACTAGCCAGCCAAGTTCAGCGGCCGTTACTGCAAGCGACTGGAAAGCGGGCAATATCATAAATGATTCACTGTTTTATAACGGTGATGATATGAGTGTCAATGAGATCCAGAGCTTTTTGAATTCCCTTGTGCCGACTTGCGATACGTGGGGTACAAAACCACACGAAACGGTCTCCGGAAAGACTAGAGCACAGGTCGGAACAGAATACGGCAGTCCGCCGCCGTATATCTGCGTCAAAGATTACTATGAAAACCCGACAACTCACGAAACTAACTTCAACCCAGCCGCAACCATACCGGCAGGAGCACAGTCTGCCGCACAGATTATTTACAACGCCGCCAAAGAGTATCGTATCAATCCAAAAGTGCTGCTCGTTACCATCAAAAAAGAAGCTGCTAATAATCTACTTCAGGATGACTGGCCGTGGAAAGGCCAGTACCGCTCAGCGCTCGGCTACGGCTGTCCGGACACGGCTGCATGTGATAGTCAGTACTACGGCTTCTACAACCAGGTGCGCAACGCCGCGCGTCAGTTCAGGTCGTATGCCGACTATCCGAACTCGTACCGTCGCAAAGCCGGTACGACATATTCTATTCAGTATCATCCCTACAATAGCTGTGCCAGCCCTGATGTTTACATCCAAAACCAAGCAACAGCGGGACTCTACAACTACACACCCTATCAACCCAACTCGGCTGCGCTCGCAAACATGCCCGGAACCGGTGATGGTTGTAGCTCGTATGGTAATCGAAACTTTTGGTATATTTGGAGCAACTGGTTCGGAAGTACGTGGA
>JAPUDS010000031.1 GCA_027492975.1 Candidatus Saccharimonadota bacterium | reverse complement strand
TGGAGCCGCGACCGGGATTTGAACCCGGGACCCCTTCCTTCGCTTACACCTCTTTTTGTGAAAATATGTATAAGAGGGCTAGACTGTATCTTAAGCGTATCGCATAAAGCGACGTAGCTTCCCTTGTCAGTCGTTCGGGCCTTCCGCTATGAAAACGGATTGCCACGGTCTTATCCTCATACAGGATGTTAACCGTTATTCGGGATTCATCTCGATGTTTCCGTCGAGATGGGCGGGAGTCTTAGCGACCCACCATGGAAGTGCTCTACCACTGAGCTATCGCGGCAAATTGTTAATACCTGCGCTTTTTACTCTATCGTGTAAATTTTGCAGATTATCAGCCAGTATGGCACGGAGACGTGAGTTATGATAGTACAACGTAACGACCCCAAACCGACTTTTTGTACGGTACGTGCCAATACTGCCAGATATTGTAACATGAACCTTATAGAACTGCGATCTTTTAACCCCGAGTTTGGACGTCCAGTAGTGAAAAGCTTCTTCGATATCACAATCTGTAAAAAGCTGTAATCCGAACTTAAAATCATCTTTTTCTACACCATAAAGTTCTTGCAGAAACCTCATGAAGGTATAGATAAGGTCAGGGTCGCTATTGCCAAGCCGGATTGCGTATTTGGCTGCTTTTGTTCCCTCTCCCCAATACAGCCCCATTCCCATCCCAAACAGTTCCGCTTTCTCAAGTGTATCTACTGGCTGTACATGGAACGGGTCGCCATTGGGATGATTTCTCTGATAAACCGCCTCGCTAATCGTTCGTTTCGGGATCTCATATTTATTGAGCCAATAATTAACTCGATTTTGCGAACAGTCTAATTTGGTTGCAATTTGCGATACTGAAAGTTTTTGTTCACGATAAAGGTTGATTAGTAATTCTTTGTCCATGGTAAAGAAAGACCTCCATGTACATCAAGTATACCATGAGGCTGACTTTATCGCTCTACGACATCATACACTCTCAACTCACCATTGCCAGATACATATTGCAACAAGTTTTTGTCAGCAGGTACGCCTCGATAATACGTTTCGATAGTCAAACCGATACGCCGTGCGCGACGAGCAGTACATCTCTCCCTGCGTACTCACGTCGAATTGCATCAAGAAATGGGAAGACTCGACCTTCGGCGTTAAGCCCTATGTCAATCCTCCCTTGGATTTTATGCTCAAGGTTCCAGTCGGTTTGTCCATGTCGTACAAAATGTTCAGCCATATCTTAATTATCCATATATCTCTCAGATATAGCTACTACGCGTAATACCGAGCAAGCCAGGTATTTTTTAGTTCTACAAATGAACCGTCTTTGATTGACACACGGATATCATCAACTAGTTTGATGATGAAATGCTCGTTATGGTTCGACACCAGGATAGCGGCAAGGATTTCTTTGGCTTTATAGAGGTGGTTGATATACGCCCGGGTGTAGTTTTTGCACGTGTAACAGTCGCAGCCTGGGTCGAGCGGGCCAAAATCATCGTAGTAGCGTGCCGCTTTGATATTGAACCGACCGCCCTGCGTATACGCTGAACCGTTCCGAGCGACACGGGTTGGAGAGACACAGTCAAATGTATCGACACCCTGCTCTATGGCCGCAAAGATATCGTCCGGCTCCGAGATGCCAAGCAAATGCTTCGGCTTATCGACCGGCAGCTCCTCAGTGCACCAGCGGACAATCTCGCCGAGCTGGGATTTTTCTATCGCCCCGCCGATACCAAAACCGTCAAAGTCCATTGCACCTAGATATTTGGCGGTTTGGCGCCGCAAATCTTCGTAGTTAGCACCCTGCAGCACACCAAATAATGCCTGATACGGCCTGACAGTATGCTCGCGCTGTAGCGAGCGAAACTCGGCGATAGAACGCGCCGCCCAGGCATGAGTCCGTTCCAGTGCTTCTTCCTGGTATGGGCGTGGGTCGGCAAGGCTCGTCAGCTCATCGAACGAAAAACAGATATCAGCACCAAGCGCGTGTTGTATCTGCATAGAAACTTCCGGTGTAAAACGGTGCATACTACCGTCGCGGTGACTTTTAAAATTCACTCCGTCGTCGTCAACGAAGGCGTGTCGAGTACTTTTGACGGCAACGGTCGCCTCATCACTCACCATTGAAACTACTTTTTTATACCCTGAGCCAAGCGAGAGCACCTGAAACCCACCGCTGTCAGTAAATGTAGGGCCGTTCCAGTTCATGAACTTCGCAAGACCGCCTGCTTTTTCAACCAGCGTATGACCGGGCTGTAAATACAGGTGGTAGGCATTTGAAAGAATCGCCTGCGCGCCGTTTTCGCGCATCATCTCGACTGTCAGCGCTTTCACCGTTGCCGCCGTACCAACCGGTATGAAGGCCGGTGTTTGTATGTCGCCATGCGGGGTGTGTATGACGCCAGTTCGCATATAGCGTGGATCTGCGGGGCTGCTGACCACCTCAAACGAGAAATTCTTGTTCATACTTCCTTTAAGTATAGCAAGTCCGCTCTCTGAATCTATCATATCCAGAAAATACGCGACCATGTATAATTTGGATCCACCCTTAAACTATTCGATAAAACGGCTATGCTTTATACTAAGTAGAGGTATGAAATACCAGGTAAAGAAAGATTTAGGGGTAACGCTTCGCCATGATGGGGCTATGTTTCGTGTCTGGGCGCCGTTTGCAAAAAGTATCCGACTAGTCACGGCAAGCTACAACAACGAAGGCGCGCCTCTTGATAACGAAGGCGCCGGGTACTGGAGCGTGTTTGTGAGTAGTGCCGAAGCCGGCTTTAGCTACCAGTATCTTATCGAAACCGAGACAGGTGTCGTCAGGCGTAATGACCCGAGAGCCCGCGTTCTTACCGCAGCGGAAGGCGGCATGTCTGTTGTTGCGGCTCATGATTTTGACTGGGGTGATGATCTGTTCATGCCGGTACCCAAAGAACAGCAAGTATACTACGAACTGCACGTCGGAACATTTAACCGGCCAGACGCTTCGACACCAGGTACTTTTGAGACCGCTATCGAGAAGCTTGACTATCTGGCGGATCTCGGCGTCAATATGGTCGAGCTTATGCCCGTAACGACTATGGCGACCGATCACGGCTGGGGCTACAGCACAAGCCATATTTTTTCGGTTGAACCTACATATGGCGGACGCCACGGTTTGATGAGATTTGTACGAGCCGCGCATGAACGCGGCATAGGCGTTATCGCCGATATAGTCTACAACCACTTTAGTTCGACTGATCTCTGGCAATTTGACGGCTGGAGTGAAAATGAACGTGGTGGTATCTACTTTTATAATGACGAACGCGGAGATACGCCGTGGGGTGCCCGACCGGATTATGGCCGGCCGGAAGTGCGGCAATTTTTCCTCGACAACGTCGCTATGTGGCTCGGTGAATACCGGCTCGATGGACTCCGTTTGGACTCGACGATCTATATGCGCAATAGCCTGGGTCAAAATGACGATCCGGCACACGATATAGCCGATGCTTGGCGGTTACTCGGGGATATGACGACGCTAGCGCACCGGATCAACCCGGGCGCGATGATCATCGCCGAGGACTGTTCTGTCAATCCGTATCTCACAAAACCAGTTCGTGACGGCGGTTGCGGGTTTGATGCGCAGTGGGGTTTGAATTTTCCGCACAGTATGCGAGCGCTCTCTGGTCTTTCTACACCCTTCCCTGTCGACTTTACGCAGGAGCTCGCAGCAAACTACAACGGCGATTGTTTCCAGAAAATCATCTTTGCCGACTCACACGACACGGCAGCGAACGGTCAGGTACGCCTGAACGAAGCCGTGACACCCGGTAACGGCGAAAGCGCAAAAGCACGTCAACACACTCTCGTAACGAGCGCCGCGACACTAACTGCCCCTGGTGTTCCGATGCTCGCACAGGGTGAGGAATTTATGCAAGACGGTGATTTTAGTGACTGGAAAGAGTTAGAGTGGTCAAAAACGGAGCAGTTCAACGGTATCGTGCTCGCCCACCAGCATCTCATAGATCTGCGGTGCGATGCGTATAGCAACACCGCCGGTCTGACTGGCCGCGGCGTCAATCTCTTTCATGTTGACCATGAAAATAATGTTTACGCATATCACCGCTGGCATGCGGGCGGACCTCGCGATGATGTCTATGTTATCTTGAATTTTGGCGGCGAAAACTTCAAAGAGTACACGTTCTCTGTACCCGTACCTGGCGCGTGGACAGTGAGATTTAACTCCTCGTGGAGCGGCTATAAGTCGGACTCAAGCGAGTCATTCGTCCTCGTCGCCGAGACTGACCCAAACCAAACGATCACAGTTCCGCTCACAGCATACAATGCACTGATCTTGTCGCAGGACTAGCGCGAATGACCTGTTTCGTGCTCGAGTATCTCTGAAATTATATCTTTATAGTAGCGGTTGTAGTAGTATTCTTCCCATGATTTAGCATGGAAGGTGCCGTCGATCCTCCGAATATGCAACGAGCCGGTTACGGTCTCTTCAAGCTCAGCGATAACTTTGTTGACGTCGATGTCAGGATCGTTGGGCGCAAGATACCAAACCGTCTCGTCGATCTGCTTGTCCGCCGTATGCTCAGCAAGATACTTGAGTTCACGCCAGATGATGGGCGGCCAGGTTTTCTTTAACGTAGTCCAGCTGTCTAGTATGGCCTGTTGGTCGTCCAACTTTCCCATAGCGGTTAAACCATTGCCGTTGCTGATCGCGATCGGCGCGTGGTTATAAGTGATGACATCTGGTAAATCTTGCCTGAAAAAATCTTGCAATTGCTCCGCCGACACACCCCCGATAGTCTGTTTAGTTTGTGCAAGGCTCAAAGGAGAACTATCCATCACTACGACGATTTGATCTATACTGGGTATCTCAAGCTGTTTGGGGTGGCGTGCAATCTCAACCATTGCGCCTCCGCCGCTACTCAAACCGAACAGCAAGATGGTTGCTGGACTATCTTTTGAAGTAAGCTCCTGTATTTCTTCTCCTATGACACGCGCCTCGCTCTCCAAGGACGAGTTCGCTCCGCGCCACAAAACCAGTGCGCAGCCACCCATTGCTCTTAGTTGTTCATCCATCAGCCCTGCCATATACTGGCTCACTTCTGGCCCGGTTCCGCTCCTGGTTACGGCATACACCTCGCGGTTTTCGCACTCTCGTTCGGCCGCCGGATCCTTGCCGGTTATTCGATACTCAGCCCAGGGGTCTTCAAAATTTCGCGTAACAACCGGGTTATACGCCATAGTAACAGCTTCGCTATCCGGCGGCGTTACTGCATAGGTCATGACTGAACCAGCCGCAACAATGCTTGCCGGTAGACCGATGGCTGCTACACCTATCCCAGCGACAATCTTGCGTCGCAAAGGCATCTTTCGGCGCTCTTTCGACTCTGCTCCAGATGGCGTATCGGCCAAGTTTGCTTTCAACATATGTGACATATCATAACACTTTGGTATGTTGGTTCGAATTTATTTCACATATTACAAATATAAAAAGCCACCAAAGGTGGCATTTTTATAGTGGTGCTGGGAGTAAGATTCGAACTTACGAAGGCGAATGCCAACAGATTTACAGTCTGTCGTGTTTGACCGCTTCACTATCCCAGCCCGGTAGTAGACTTTTACTACTTTATATCGAGCAAAAGTTCACTACTGGGCTGATATATTATAAACGTGGAGCCGCTTCACGGATTCGAACCGTGGACCTACTGTTTACAAAACAGTTGCTCTAACCAGCTGAGCTAAAGCGGCGCATGAGTCATTTTAGCATATCTGTTAATGTAAGAAAACTGCTTTTTTGCGCCCCGGCTACATCACGACTCGTCGCGGGTGGCGGACAACCTGCTTTGGCACTCCTGCCGGGATGATCATCTTCTGCGCTTTTGCGCGAAGCTCGGCTGCCAGCTCTTCTTGTCCGGTGCGCTCATATGCGTCGGCTAGTATACCGAGGCTTTGCGGGTTAGGCTCAAGTTCGACAGCTTGCTCGAGTGCGGCAATCATCTTTTTGCTGTCACCGAGCTTTTCCTGAACTTTCGCATAGGCGATGTACCGTGCGGCTAAGTTATTTTCCATCTCGAGCGCCTGCTCAAAAGCCAGCGCCGCTTTGTCGTAGACGCCAGTCTCAAAGTAGATCAGGCCGACATTGTGCAGACTCGATGCACTCGGCTCCAGGCTTTGAGCGATCTCAAAACACTCTATAGCATCCTGATAGGCTCGCTGTTTGGCGTAGAGGATTCCCAGGCGGTTATATGCCGTTGCATTGCGTTCGTCGACGCGAAGTATCGTGAGAAGCGCTTTCTCGGCACGCAAGTATTTGCGGTCTTTTATGCTTTCAGATGCGATCTTCCATAACTTGTCGAGCCGTTCAGATATTTTAGACGGCAATTCGTTGCCAACTTCGTCGAGCGGCCTCTGGTACAAGAGCGCCCAGGCGCCAAGCACAGCGATGATAAGTAGCCCTAACATTCTAATGTTCCATTATACAGCATGAAATCATGCGTTCACCGCTAAATACATCAGCTGTGTCTTTACATGCCCGTTCATGGCGAGTCGGGCTGTCGCTGTTTCAAGTACTTCAGCCGGGATATCGGCGGCCACGTATGGGTCGCGGCGTGACGTAAATCCAAGTACTGATGCGATGGTTGCAGTAAATGCGAGTGCTTCTTCCCTGCTTGTTACCTGACTCACTACGGTCAATCTGTCATGAGCTCCTGCGGTTAAAAAATCTCGCGCCAACCTAACAAGCCGTGCTTTGCTTTCAAAATGATCTTTGTCCCCGGCAAGCCGCGTTAGTTCCGCTGGTAGCCCCTCGGCGATAAATAGCATTTGTTGGATGGCTGCTGGCAGCGCCACGCGATGCGCTCTGAGTAGTGATTCGCTGGCTGTTTTTGTCAGCCGTGCCATATCGATGCGCTGAACTCTCGAAAGAATTGTCGGTAACAGCCTCGATGGCTCATGCGTTGTCAGGATAAAATACACATTGTCGACTGGCTCTTCGAGTAACTTCAAAAACGCGTTCTGGGCGTCATGGCTCATACTGTCCGCGTCATCGATGATGATCACGAACCGTTCCGAACGAACACCGCGAGTCTCAACGTACAAGTTACGTACTCGCTCTATCGAGACAGTACCTTTTTCGTCCGGTCGTACGACCATGATAGCTGAACGATGTGTCGTTATCTCCCCAGCTGCAGCACGGGCTGCGGTGAACAAGCCGCTGCCGATAGGTCCGGCGAGGAGTAGTCCTTGCTTGGGATGCCGTACGTAGGCGCGTAAAAGCGTCCGTGTCATATCGTGAAGTATGAGCGATTCAAACTGCATGACCGATTTCCTCTATAAACCGTTCGAGATCATCCGGCAAAGGCGCGGTAAATGTTTTCCGCCTGCTAACCGGGATAGTAATCTCGAGTTCACTTGCGTGCAGGCACATCCTGCCGATCGGGCTTTTTCCGCTACCGTAGAGTGCATCGCCGACGATGGGGCAGCCGATATACGACAGATGTACCCGCAGTTGATGCGTTCGACCGGTTTCAGGTTTTAACTCGACCACACTATATGTTCCGTTGCTCGCAAGAACACGGTAGTACGTTGTCGCCGGCTTACCCTTAGCGCCAACTCGAAAGCTGCTTGGCTGCTTGGGGTTGCGCTCTATCGGCAGATCAATCTTTGCTTCAGCGAGTTTTGGAACACTTTTAACAACTGCAATATATGTTTTATGGGCTTTTCTGTCCTGAAATTGCTTCTGCAGAAGCCGCTTTGCCTTGTTATCTTTCGCGGCGACGATGATACCGCTCGTTGCCCTATCTAGTCGGTGCACGATCCCGGGTCGGTTAGTTTCATCTGGCTCGCTCATACGCGGTCGGACAAATTCGGCAACACTAAACTCTTCTGTCAGAGCGCCCTTGGCGTGCGTAAGTACTCCAGCTGGCTTATTTATGACGACGACATGCTCGTCTTCGTACACCACAGGTAGCGTATCGTCATCAAAGGACGCTACAGGTAGCGTATCAACCGTTACTTCATCATCTTCCCCTAGCTGATAACGAACCGATGTCACGACATCGCCATTTACCCGCACCAACCCCATCTCGATGTACTTTTGCCAAACCGACCGTGAGTACTCTGGCCAGTACTGCGCCATATATATATCAAGTCTCATATCCGTAAACCGACGGCTTTTTGAACGCGGAGTAATGTTTCGTTTGCCTGTATGTTCATAGCCGCCTCTGACTTTTCAAGTTTCGCTCGAACAGCAGCATCGTCAACATCTGCAAGATTTTGCTGGAATTTTTCAAGGAATTTCACCATCTCATCGGCTAGAATGCCCTTGAATTCACCGTACTTTTCCATACCTTCGTACTCAGCCGCAACCTCAGCCGCTGCCACGCCCCGAAGTAGTGCGAGGATATCTATAAGATTTGCGATACCCGGTTGTCGCTCTTTGTCGTATCGAACGCACGCTTCGTTGTCGGTTGTAGCGCGCATGATCTTTTTCTTTGCATCTTCTGGACTGTCGCTTAAGAATATAACGCCGCTACCAGTCTCATCGCTTTTGCTCATCTTTTTACTAGGGTCGAGCAGATCTTTGATGCGTAGACCCTGATCTTTGCCGAAGAACTCATGCTGTTTTGCGACCGGTTCCGGTACGACAAACAGGTCGCCAAACCTACTGTTCATCCGTTCCGCAACGTCACGCGTAAACTCGAGGTGCTGCGACTGGTCATCGCCGACCGGTACGTATTTCGCACCGTACAGTAGTATGTCCGCAGCCATGAGCACGGGGTAGTTGAACAACCCGGCACTGATCTGCTCGTTTCCGAGTTTTGCGGACTTATCTTTGAACTGCGTCATGCGCTCGAGCTGGCCTATACCGCTGAAACAGTCAAGAATCCACGTCAGCTCGCTGTGAGCCGGTATATAGCTTTGTCGATAAAGGCTGATGCTGTCGTTGTCAAACGGTAGTCCAGCGGCAGCAAACACGCGGGCGTTGTTCAGTATCGCGTCATGAAGCGACTGACCGTACTCAACCGGCGTCGTGAAACTGTGCAGGTCGGGTATAAACATGTTGACCTGATAGTCGCTAGCTCTGTTTTTTGCCATGTCGATGATGGGCAACATCGCCCCAAAATAATTACCTATATGTAAGTCGTTGTTTGCACGAATCCCGGTTAAAATCACGTCTTTCATTACCTGATATTATAAACTATTGACAAAGTATTGTATTTGTGCTAAAATGAGAAGATACCAATTACTCAACTTATTGGAGTCTTATCGGTTCAGTAGTGGGTAGCCTCGTCGGTTGGAAGATCCGCCAAGCCGGCTATGCAGAATGGATCTTAGAGCCGTGCGCCTTCGCGGGCTTTGTTCGCCCATTCGTCGGCTGCTTCGTTACCGGGGTCGCCTTCGTGGCCGCGCACCCAGGTTAGCGTCGCGTGGCTCTCGCCAAATAGCGCATACACCTTCTGAACTATGTCTAGGTTTTTGATAGGACCGCCAGACTTTTTCCAGCCTTTTGCTTCCCAGCCGGGCGCCCATTTGGTGATGACATTTATCCAAAATTCGCTGTCGGTGTATATCGTCACTTCGTCACCAGCCGCCAGTTCGAGCGCGTGGACAAGCGCTTTGCCCTCCATACGGATATTTGTCGTCTCGCCATCCTCGCTGCCAAGGGCGATAGGCATACCGTTTTCTATCACGGCATAACCGCCAGGACCCGGATTCGGACTAGCCGATCCGTCGGTGTAAAAAATTCTCATAGCTATATTGTACTACGAAGCGAGAAGCTACGCAGTTTTTTCGCCACGCGAACGTCCGCTCTTTTTGGCCGCTTGCCATTCACTGAGCGGAGTCAGCCGTGATGGAAAGTCCCTCGCACGAACCGGCATGTCGAGCACGGCGCGAGCAAGAGCTTCGGGGCCGCGTCGAACTATGCGTACACCGGGATGATCAAGCCTACCGAGTCGCGGTACCAACGCAGACTCCGTGCCGAAGCGCGCAGCGGCTTCTATATCAGCCGACAACTGATCGCCAAACATCAAAATCTCATCAGGTTGAACATCCTCTATATCGCGTATGTACTGCAACATGTCCGGGTTTGGCTTTCGGGCGGTTCCTGGCTTTTTACCCGGCGTCACCACTACTGACGGTGTCAAAATGCCTCGTAACGGTACATTTTTGAACATCTTAGACAAATATGCCTCGTGCTGACCGTACATATTTGCCACGATGTATGTCGGACGACTTTCAGCAACTTCCGTCAGGGCGCTTTGTATCGTGCCATTTAGCCAAGGATGGTGGTAGAACCGAAGCGTACCATCAACATCGACGCCGACGGCTTTGATACGTTCAGGAATGTCTTTACTTCGAACGTTTGCAAATCTATCGACAACAAACCCGCTGACCGGAATACCGAATTTTCTTTCAGTCATATTACACTTATAATAACACAAATCTATACATAAAAGCAAAAACGACCCCTGGTGGAGTCGTTTAGCTGCGTAGCTGCAAAACTAACGTTTCGAGAACTGTTCGCGTTTACGAGCAGAACGAAGGCCGTATTTTTTGCGTTCCTTCTCGCGAGGATCGCGTTTGATAAACCCGGCTTTTTTGAGCGAACTGCGCTGCGTTTCGTCCATTTCGGCGATAGCTTTTGCTATGGCGCTCTTTGCTGCGTCAACCTGACCACTCGTGCCGCCGCCGCTGATAACGAGACTGACATCGAACTCTTTTTGCTTGCCAACGAGGGCGAGCGGATCGGTGAGTTCAGCAAGCAGCGTCGTATTGCCGTCGAGATACTCTTCGGCAGGCTTGCCGTTGATGACGATAACACCTTTTCCACCAGTCAGACGAGCGCGAGCCGTGGCGCTTTTGCGCCGGCCGAGGCCATAGAAGTAATCGTTGGATTTCGCCATATTACTTCACCTCCAATTTCTTAGGTTTCTGTGCTGTGTGCGTATGCTCGGTGCCAGTAAAGATCCGTAGGCGAGCAAGACGCTCGGCAGCAAGTTTATTCTTCGGAACCATGCCTTTCACCGCAGCGGTGATAACTTCCGCCGGGTTGAGCGCGCGAGCTTCTTTGAGCGTTCGTTCTTTGAGTGCACCAGGGTAGCCGCTGTGGCGATAGTACACCTTGGCGGTTTCTTTGTTACCCGTGACAACGAGCCGTTCAGCGTTAATGACGATAACGTAGTCACCATCATCGACATGCGGCGTGAATGTCGGCTTGTATTTGCCCGTGAGCCGGGTTGCGATAAGCGTTGACAAACGGCCAAGCGGCGCTTCGGAGGCGTCAACGACGACCCATGCACGCGAAATATCAGCCTGTTTTAGATGAAATGTTTTCATACTAGCGTTCCCCGCTCTTTCTGACTGTCACGGTCGGTTTGTGCGACAAATGCTTGTCGCTCGCCTTAACAGACTTTGGTGTCGCAGCTTTTTTAGCTGTAGCAGCCTTCTTCGGGTCATGAGTTGGCTCGGCTTTTGCCGTAACTTTTCTGTCGGCTATCGGCTGTTTGCTGTCATCACCTAGGATGTTGTCCACGAAACTGACGCGGGCCAGTTGCGCGTTGTCGCCAACTCGTTGGCGTGTGCGCACGATTCGCAGATGTCCACTAGTGCGTCCACCGAGCTTCGGGGCAATCTCATCAACGAGCTTCTGGGCTGCGTCGATAGTCGAAAGTCCGGCGATAACCTGACGTCGTCCGTGCAAATCACCGCGCTTTGCTTTGGTGATCAGCTTTTCGGCGTATGGTACGACCGCTTTCGCTTTTTCTATGGTCGTTTCGATAGATCCGTAGACAACCAGGCTTGTCGCGAGTCCCTTGATAAGGGCGCGGCGCTGGTCGGTCTCGCGACCGAACTTACGACCTTTATATCCGTGTCGATGCATAGGCTAGAACTCCATCCCCGCGAGCGCATCTTTGACTTCATCGAGCGCTTTACTGCCAAAACCCTTCAGCTCGCGAAGATCGGTTTCACTGAGGGTTACTAGGTCGTTGATAGTGCGGATATCGTTGTTGATAAGCGCATTTGTCGTCCGAGCACTGAGGTTCATTTCCTCTATCGGCATCATGAGTTTGTTGCTAGCGTCATCGTCACCACCGATAAGACTTGGTGCAGCTTCGACTCGAGTTGAACCAGCAAGTGCAGTGTATTGGTTGACGAGAATTGCTGCAGCTTCCTCAAATGCGTCTTTTGGTGATATAGAACCATCGGTGTCAACTGTTAGGATGAGTTTGTCGAGGTTGGTGTTTTGACCAACGCGAGTACTCTCAACCTTGTAGCGAACGCGCTGCACTGGGCTGAAGAAGGCATCAAGCGCGATCATATCACTATGGATGCGTTTGTTGCTGGATTCTTCGAGTGTGCGATAGCCGCGACCGGATTCGACGACGAAATGGATACGAACTGAACCCTTCGGGTCGTCGATAGTGCAGATAACTGCTTCCGGGTTAACAACTTCGACGTCAGCAGTGAGTTTGATATCACCGGCCGTAACGACGCCAGCACCTTTTTTCTCGAGAGTAACTTCAACTGGTTCGTCGCTAGCTGAACGGAGGCGAATAGCCTTGATATTCAGCATGATATCAACGACATCTTCGACAACACCAGGTATGGTCGTAAATTCGTGGGTCACGCCCTCGACACGAAATGCTGTCATAGCAGCACCGTGGATACTCGAGAGAAGAACGCGCCGGAGGCTGTTGCCGAGCGTCATACCGTAGCCGGTATGAAGCGGCTCGATAATGAATGAGGCGCTCACTGCGCTATGCTCGTCGATACCGGCGAGAGTTGGATTGTGAATTGCTTGTGACATTTGTCTTGCCCTTCCCTTATTTAGCGTGAGTAGTACTCAACGATTAACTGTTCATTGATGTCAGCTTCTGCTTCGCTCCGGGCTGGCAAACCGGTGATAGTGATGGTCATTTTCTTCGGGTCGCTTTTCAGCCAACCGAGGCTCGGTTGGTTTGCGTCCTTGATGACTTCGTCAAGGCCTTTGAAATACCCGCTCGAAACACTCTTTGGTCGAACCGTTATAACATCGCCAGCTTTTAGGCGAATCGATGGAATATCGACACGTCGGCCGTTGAGCATAAAATGCCCGTGGCTGACGAGCTGGCGTGAGGCGCGGCGCGAAAGCGCGAAGCCGGCGCGGTACACCGCGTTGTCCATGCGGCGCTCGAGCAGCTGCAGGAGCACTTCGCCGGATTTGCCTTCAGTACGAGTCGCTTCTTTCATGAGCAATGAAAATTGCTTTTCGAGCAAGCCATACAGACGGCGAACCTTCTGTTTTTCACGAAGCTGTTGAGCGTACATGCTCACTTTGCCCTGACGATCGCGGCCGTGCTGGCCGGGAATACCGCTCTTGCGGGCCATGATTTTGTGAGCCTTTGGATGCAAGGCATAGCCTTCGCGGCGGCTCTGTTTGACTATGGGATCTCGGTCTCTCGCCATATTAGCCTCTCCTTGCCTTTGGCGGACGGGTGCCGCCATGCGGGATACCGGTCACGTCCTTGATACTTTCAACTGAAATATTGTAGTTCTGCAGCGTGCGGATAGCCGCGTCACGACCCAGACCAACACCCTTGACGAATACGTCAACTTTGGTGAGTCCGTACTGGCTCTTTGCTGTTTCGGCTGCCTTTTCGCTCGCAACCTGAGCAGCGTACGCGGTGCCTTTCTTGCTTCCTTTGAACCCGCAGGCGCCGGCGCTTGACTGCGCGAGAACATTGCCTTTGGTGTCGGTAAACGCGATGAGCGTGTTGTTAAAGGTTGCTAAGATGTGCAACTGACCAGCTGGAACTGATCGGCGGGCTTTTTTCTTTGCAGATTTTGTTGGTGTAGCTTCTGCCATATCGGCTCCTTTCTCCTAGGTCTTACTTGCTGCTTTTGGCTGCGCGCCACCGACAGCAATACGTTTGCCTCGGCGTGTTCGACCATTCGTGCGCGTGCGCTGACCGCGTGACGGCAGATTTTTCTTGTGCCGTTCGCCGCGGTATGACTGAATATCTTTCAGACGTTTAACATTGTTTGCAACGATTCGCTGCAGGTCACCTTCAACCGTAAAGTTCGCATCCACTTCGTCGCGGATAGCTTTCTCTTCGGCCTCAGTGAGGTCTTTGACGCGCTTAGTCGGATCGACTTTCGCGGCCGTTAGTATGAGAGCAGCGTGCTTTGGCCCGATACCATAGATGTACCTGAGCGCGATCTGCACCTGCTTTTCGCTTGGGATAACGACGTTTGCTATACGAGTCATGGCCGTTTACCCTTGCCTCTGCTTGTTTTTGGGTTTCTTTTTGTTGATGACATAGAGTCGGCCTTTGCGGCGGACCAAAATGTCATCGGGGCTGATTTTCTTGACGCTTGCGCGAACTTTCATCAGTCACTCCCTTAAACGTTAAAGTTAATCCTTGAGTCGGAAGCTGATTCTGCCCTTCGTAAGATCATACGGGGTTAACTCAACCTCGACTTTATCGCCCGGCACTAACCGTATGTAGTGCTTGCGCATCTTTCCTGACACGTGAGCGATGATACTGTGTCCGTTTTCAAGTTCGACCTTAAACTTCGCGCCAGGTAGTGTTTCCACTACTACGCCGTTGAGTTTGATGACTTCCTTGTTTACGGGCATAAGTTTCAGCATCCCACTATACAGTAAAAGATCCCTGTTGACAAGAGAGACCTATAATTTTGTCTGGTTTCCAGTTTTATTTCTATCCGAACTTGGCTTAATTGTAGCAGATTTAGATGGCGGACGATAGACATTAGACAGTAGAGAAAACAAAAAGCGCCCTGTGGCGCTGAGGTAAATCTGTTGTATTTGATATGCAAATGTGAATCACAGGGAGCGGGAACGACAGGCTTACGCACTGCCGTTCCCGCCCAGAACTGTGATAGGAGGATGCTTAGCTGTCGGTCATAATCCTCCTCTCGGAGGCTGTCCTGAAGAGGCGGGCTTGTAGCGGCACGAAGAGTGCCGGTGTCCGCCCCTTCAGAGACTAGCGGTGGTTAAGGATCGTGACGCGTCCGAGCTTCGATGAGAAGCTCCACGCCTTGTCGAGCCCGCTACCGCGGGCTGGGTTTGTCACGCAGCTTGTACATGAGTAGCCCTGTTCGTCGTTGGTCAGGTGGTCGCGGCGGCGCCGCAGTCGGAGTCGAAGATCATGTTGGCCGTGGTGTCGATGCAGCCCCTCGGCGGGCCGATGTCGACGATACCGTTTCCGATCATAGGTTTACCTCCTGTGTCTGCTCCTTGTTGAGCGCATGTATGTCAAAGCTATTTCACATACTAGCGCTCAACACGAGCAGCTACCATTTGCATATCAAAGGGCTAGTTGTCAGGGAGTGGTCCACTCAACCTTTTTAGCTTACAAAAAATAGTACCCGCTCAGGGTACTATTTGTCAATCATTTTTCAATATTTTTCGAAAATTCAAGGATCTAGTAGTTATCGTACGTCACCATAAGCGCGCGCGAGTTGATCTGGCGCAGCGTTTCGAGCGCAACCGACACAACGATAAGGAGTCCTGTGCCGCCTATGGCGAGGTTCGTTCCGGTGATACCGAGTTGTCCGAAGATATACTCAAAAACAAACGGCAAGATAGCGATAAGACCGAGCGAGACCGACCCAAAGAGTGTCAGGCGATTGACAGTTCTGCTCAGGTACGATTCGGTCTGCGGACCGGGTCTGATACCCTCTATGAAGCCGCCCTGTTTTTGAAGGCTCTCGGAAATCTCGTTCGAGTTGAACACGATACCAGTGTAAAAGTACGTAAACAGCACAACGAGAGCAAAGTACACTATAGGATAGATGAAGACTGTCCAGTCAGTTGCTTCAGCAAATATGGTTGCGCTCGGTGTCTGGAACCATTTGACGAGATTTTCTCCTATAGCAGCGAGATTTGGTTGGTTGTTCATACTTCTAAACAACTGTCCCACAAAAGCAGGAAGCGCTAGAAACGCAACAGCAAAGATAACTGGGATAACACCGGCGGTGATAAGCTTTACGGGCAAAATACTCTTCACACCGCTATAAGTCGTGTTGCCATGCACACGCTTTGCATAGTTGATAGTGATGATGCGCTGCGACTCGTTTATCTTCACAAGGAAATACAAGACCGCCAGCCCCGTAACGGCAATCCCTAAGAATATCCAGAAGGCAAAGGCGTTGATGGGCAACGTAAACCAGTTAAAGATGTGTAGTTTGTCGGCTTCGGTGGAGACTGTCGTCAGCGACGTCCACATGGTCGAGAATGTTCCCGGAAGACTGGAGATGATACCGGCAAAAATAAGCAGCGATATACCATTTCCGACCCCTTGTTCCGTGACCAGTTCACCGAGCCACATCATGAGTATGGCGCCAGTTGCCATGGCGGTCACAGCGAGCACCCATTGAAATGCCGTCGTCTCACTGAGGACGGCTGTATTACCGGCAAGTACCGTCTGGCGAATGATAAAGATAAAGGCGATAGACTGCAAGATAGCGAGCGGCACCGTGATGATACGCGTCCACTGGTTGATTTTCCGTCGCCCCGACTCGCCGTCTTTATGTAACTCCTCAAGCTTCGGGATAGCTTTTGTGAGCAGCTGCGTGATAACAGAGGCGGTGATGTATGGACTCAGACCAACGAGGACGATGCTAAGAGACGCCAGCGCACCACCGGAAAGCAGGTTCATGAAACCGCCGAGATCAGTGGCGCCAAGGGCGTTATCAACAATAGTCTTTAGTTCGGTCGGTTCAGCAAGCGGCACAGGAATCTGCGATAAGAACCGATAGACGATAATGACGCCGAGAACAGCACCGAGACGACGGAGCATTTCACGACTTTTCAGCGAGGCAAAGATAGTACGCCAGTTCATGTTACGATTTTACACCCTTCTTTTTACTCATAACAGGGTATCAGAATTCTACGAGGTTGTCTAGCGTCGTTGGTCAAATCGCCACACGAGTTCGACCAGAAGTGCGCCAGCAAGCCCAACCAAAAATCCTTCAAAATTATATGGCCACACCGACTGAAATTTGAGGATGCCGGATAACCACGGCCAGGAGATGGCAAGGTAAAATATCACACCCATCGTCGTTATGAGACCGATTTTCCAGCCTTTGAGCGGACGGCCGAGGCATGCGAGCACCCATAGACCGATAGTCACAACGCTGATAACCGCAGCTGAGCTCGCAACCTGGATAGAGATGTCGTCCGAAAGCGTTGATGTGTAAGTATACATAGCAGCGGCGGCAACGATAAACCCTATCGGTACGGCAAAACGTAGTACTCTTTTCAAAAAACCAGGTATATAACGGCGATTATTCGGCGCAAGCGCCAGGAAGAACGACGGAATACCTATAGTCAACCAAGAGATAAGCGACAAGTGGCGCGGTAGAAACGGAAATGAAAGGGCGAGCACCGTCACGGAAAGTGCGAAGATAAGGTTGTAGACATTTTTGATAACGAACAGATTTGCCACTCGTTCGATATTTGCGATCACGCGGCGACCTTCGCCGAGCACGTACGGCATATGTGAAAACTTGCTGTCGAGCAATACAAGACGCGCAACCGCCCGCGTTGCTGGCGCGCCGTTACCCATAGCGATACCGATATCGGCGTCTTTAAGTGCAAGCGCATCGTTGACTCCGTCACCAGTCATAGCAACAACATGGCCGCTTGCTTGCAGTGCGCTCACGAACAGTTGCTTTTGTTCCGGCAAGACTCTCCCGAAAACATTGTACGACGCAAGGACTTTACTCAGTTCTTCCTTGTCTGTCGGTAGGATACGCGCATCGAAAGGTTCGTCGCACGCTATACCAACTCGTCTCGCGACTGCCGCAACCGTGCGCGGATTGTCGCCGCTGATAACTTTTAGTTCAACTCCTTGTTCCTTGAAATACCGAAGTGTCTCTGCCGCATCACTTCGTACTTTCTCCTCGAGAACGATGAGAGCGTGCGGTACAAGCTTGTCTGGTAGCGATTTTGCAGAAACAGTGCCTTTTGCCGACGTCAGCGCAAGTACGCGCAGTCCATCTTTCGCGTACGTGTCTGATTTTTTACGAATAGCACCGTCAGGCGACGAAAATAGGATTTCTGGTGCACCCATGATCCAACTAGTACCGGCTATAGTTAGAGCACTCCACTTACGTTTCGAGTTAAACGCCACACGAGATGATGGCCGCAAGGTCGTCTCGCTAAACGCTTCATGCAACGCCTCAAGCGTCGGGGAGTCGGGCGTATCCGCAAAAGCACCGAGGACACCCGCCACTTCTTTTTTGTCTGTTCCCTTTTCAACTTCCAGTCGAGCAAAGGTAATAGTACCTTCTGTCAACGTACCGGTTTTATCAAGGCAAATCGTATCGACACGGGCAAGACCTTCAACCGCCGGTAGCTCCTGCACGAGCACTTTGCGACGCGCTAGCGTTAGCGACGCAAGCACGAAGGCAAAGCTCGTCAACACAACCAGCCCCTCCGGTATCATGCCGACGATAGCTGCGATCGACCTGACTATCGCTTCCTGGAGCGAAACGTCATTTGCCCGAGTTAGCTGACCCCATATCAATAATGGAGCTACGACGAGAATAACGATACTTATATACCCAAGAAGTTTGTTCGTACCCGCTAGTAGCTCGCTGTGAGCTTTTTTGAATACCTTCACCTTAGCTGTTAGCTGAAGCGCGTACGAATCATTGCCAACTGCCGTTACTTTATACCAGAACGATCCCGCAACAACGATAGAACCGGACAGGACCGTGTCGCCTGCACGCTTTGTAACAGGGTCGGCTTCACCAGTGAGAAGCGCTTCGTCGATCTCAGCGCTATCTGCTTCCGTAACGACACCGTCAGCAGGCACCTGATCGCCAATTTTGAGCCTGATAAGGTCATCGATAACGACCGCTTCGCTTGCTATCTCATGGTCCTTGTTGTCACGCTTTGCCACCACCCTCGGGGCGCTAAGAATCGTTAATTTATCGAGTGTCCGTTTGGCGCGAAGCTCCTGGGCGATCCCCATAGCGCTGTTGATGATAACAGCTATGAAAAACAACCCGTCTATGGGATGTCCGACGAACAAAATAACGACAAATAGTATGCTCAGTAAAGCATTAAACCGCGTAAATACATTTGTTCGAACGATATCCCAGACTTTTCGGCTAGCTTTATCGGTGCTGACATTGACACGCCCGTCAGAAACCCGCTGCTTAACCTCGGCAGTCGTCAGACCTTGGTACACTTCTTTTTTCTCTCCCATAATTGCCTACTAAGTATACACGAAAAGCCCTCAGACAAATCGTCAGGGGCTTTTCATGATTTGAGCAGAAAGCTACTTCGCTTGCTTTTCAGCTTTTTCGGTGCGCTTTTTGGCCCGTTCCCTGTTTGAAGCAGGAAGCTTTGGTGTGTCAACAGCAGTAAATGCACCACCAGCTTTTTCAAGTTGTGCTATGGCGCCGACACTTGCCGCCTGAAGCTTCACGGTTGCTTTGCCGGTGTATTCACCACGAGTGATGAGTTTGACCGTGTGGTACGGCGTTGCGATAAGACCAGCTTCATAAAGGGTCATGTTATCGATATTTGCCCCCTTGATACCGTTCAGCTGCGCCGTATATACAACCTGAGCTTTGACACGAAGACTGCGAAAACCGCGCTTCTTCGGGATACCGGAAAGAGGGTGTTCGTGGCTAGCACTGAAAGTAGGACCGATCTTCTTACCCGTACGCGCACCCTGACCCTTCGTACCCCGGCCAGCGGTCTTCCCCTGTCCGGCTGAAATACCGCGCCCGACGCGCTTTTTGCTCTTGTTGGTGGAGACTTGCAATTCGTTGTATTTCATAGCTTACTTGTCCCCTTTCTTTGTTTTCTCTTCCTTACTACTTACTACCTTTGCTTTACTACTTTTCTCGCTCGTCACCCACTGGTCTTTCGGAACAAGACTGCGAAGTGCCTCGATGGTTGCGTAGGCAATGTTAACTTTGTTCGTACTACCAAGTGACTTCGAAAGCAGGTCGGTGATACCCGTAACGGCAACAACCGAACGGACAACACCACCGGCAATAATACCGGTACCTGGAGCAGCACGTTTCAAAAGCACGCGAGCACCATCAACCTTCACTTCAACGTCATGTGGAATAGTCGTACCGATGATAGGGACCGTCAGTAGATGCTTCTTCGCAACCTCTGTTGCTTTCTGTACCGCAACTTGAACATCAGCGCCCTTTGCGACACCGACGCCAACTTTGTTTTTGCGGTCACCCACGACGACAAGTGCCTTGAAACGGAAGCGTCGACCGCCTTTTACGACGCGTGCGACGCGGTCGATAGCGATAACGTTTTCTTCGAAGAGCTTCTCTTCCTTTGGCAGTTCGGGGCGTCCCTGGCCGCGACGAGGACCATTTCCGCGGCGATTATCGCGCCGAGGAGCGCGTTCTGCTGCGACTGCTGTTGTCTTTACTTCTTCAGCCATATTAGAACTCCAATCCTTCCTTACGTGCTGCGTCGGCAAGCGCCTTGAGCCGACCAGCGTATTTGCGACCGTTGCGGTCAAATACCACTTTCGTCACCTTGGATTTTTTGGCCTTGCTGGCAATTTCCTTACCAACAACAGCCGCTTTTTCCGTCAATGTACCCTTTGCTTTTGAACCGACCGTCGTTGCAGCTGCGAGTGTCTTGCCGGCAACATCATCTATCAACTGTGCCGATACATGGATGTTTGAAATCGTCACCGTGAGACGTGGTCGTTCGGCGGTGCCACTCACGGTAGCACGGACACGGTTTTTGCGTAATGCGATGTTACTCATGGCCTATTTCCCCGTCTTTCCTGCCTTGCGAAGGATGACTTCGTCGACATATTTAATACCTTTGCCCTTATACGGCTCAGGCTTCTTCAGTGCACGAATCTCGGCAGCGACCTGACCAACCTGTTGTTTGTTGATGCCGCTCACCGTGATGACCATCTTATCGTTCGTGATCATCACACCTTCCGGTGCTTTGTATTTGACCGGGTGGCTGAAACCAAGTGCCATATCCAGTTCGTTGTTGCTGACAGCAACACGGAAGCCAACACCGTTCACTTCAAGTTTTTTCTCGAAACCTTTTGTTACACCGGTGACCATATTGTTGATAAGCGCGCGCATCAGACCATGCTGGCTGCGGGCTTCTTTTGATTCATCCTTTGGATGAACAGTGAGAGTACCATCTTCGACTTTCACATCGACCGCTGGTGTGATGAACTGCGTGAGCGTGCCTTTTGGCCCGACTACAGTCACGTCACCAGAGTCAACCGTGATTGTCACACCTGACGGAACCATGATTGGTAGTTTTCCGATTCGACTCAGACTCATACGTTACCTTTCGTTACTTATTTAATACACCTTACAAATTAGCTCGCCGCCAAGGCGCTGCTTGATAGCTTCAACACCGGTCATAACACCCTTTGAAGTACTGACAAGCACGATACCGCGGCCATTTTTGACCTTTGGTATGTCGCCAGCACCGGCATAGACACGACGACCAGGTTTGCTGACACGCTCAATCTCGGTAAAGACCGGATTACGACCATCCTCAAAGATGGTGATGATTAACTCGTCTTGTGGTTTAGCCTTCTCAACTTTCACGGACTGTAAGTAACCGGCTTTTTTCAGCTGCTCGGCAACCGTCACTTTCAGCTTGCTGCTTGGCAGACGAACTTCGTTCTTGCCAACCATACCTGCGTTACGAATGCGCGTTAGCATATCTGCGATAGGATCTGTAGATTGTAATGACATATTCTTCCTTCTCCTTCCTTACCAACTGGCTTTCGTTACGCCTGGGATCTCACCCTTGGATGCGTGCTCGCGGAATGAGATACGATCCATCCCGAACTTGCGCATATAGGCTCTTGGCCGACCCGATTCGACACTGCGGTTCTTCCACCGCGTCGGGCTACTGTTTCTCGGGAGCTTCTGGAGGCCTTCGAGGTCACCAGCGCTCTTAAGCTCGGCACGTTTCGCAGCGTATTTCTCGATCATCCGCTGGCGCTTCGCATCTTTTGCGACCATAGATTTCTTCGCCATTACTTTTTGCCTCCTTCTTTCTCAAACGGTATGCCAAACTTTTCAAGCAACAGTCGTGTATGCTTACGGCTCTCGGTCTTCATCACAAAGGTAACCTGCAAACCGTGCAACACCTGAGTATCCTCGAAATTAAGCTCAGGAAATACCGACTGCTCAATAATACCGAGACTATAGTTTCCGCTACGGTCAAATCCTTTCGAACCGACCCCGTGGAAGTCGCGAACACGCGGCAGTGCAACGTTGATCAGACGGTCAAGAAATTCGTACATATTTGCACCGCGAAGCGTCACGCTGACACCGACACGGTTCATACCTTTGCGAATCTTGAAGGTAGCGATAGATTTCTTCGCCATCCTATCGATAGGCTGTTGGCCGGTAATCTTGCGAAGCGTGTTGACGACAACTTCATGGAAGCGCTTGTCATCTTTGTGCTTGCCGATTCCGACGCTCACAATTATTTTCTGAAGTTTTGGAACTTGGTTGATATTATCAAGTTCAAGTTCACTTTTTAGTTCGCCGGCAATTTTCTCACGGTAGAGAGCCTTGAGGCGTGGTTCATATACTACTGTTTTAGCCATGTTAGATCTCCTTTCCGTTCGAACGCGTGATGCGAACTTTCTTACCATCTTTTACTTTGTAGGCAACCTTGGCGGTTTTACCTTTTGCTTCGTCGACAACAAGTGCGACATTGCTCACGGGTAGACCTTTGTGTAGTTCTTTGGTGCCGCCGCGTGGGTTTAACTGGCTCGGTTTGACGTGGCGCTTGATAAGTCCGACTTTTTCAAGATACACGAGACCTTTTACGGCGTCGGTTCGCTCAACCTTGGCAGTTTTACCCTTTTGACTACCGGCAATAACCTTTACTGTATCGCCCTTCTTTATTCTCATTGTCTGCCGGCTGCTTACTGTTGGCTGATTTCTCATTACAGTACCTCCGGAGCTAAGCTGATAATTTTCGCATAGCCGAGGTCACGCAGCTCACGCGGCACTGGACCGAAAACACGGGTTGCGCGCGGAGTTTTATCGTCACCGATGATAACAGCTGCATTCTCGTCAAAACAGATAGTCGAGCCGTCTTTGCGACGAATCTTATCAGTCGTTCTGACGACAACCGCCTTTACGACAGACTTTTTCTTTACCTGACCAGTCGTTGATGCATCCTTGACAGTCGCAACGATAACATCACCAACTCGTGCATAACGGCGACGCGTGCCACCGAGAACGCGGATACAGAGAATACTTTTTGCACCGCTGTTATCAGCTATTTTCAGACGTGATTCTTGCTGGATCATGCTGCCTCCTCGGTCGTTTTTTCGACCTTTTCGGCTCGCTGTTTTTTCTCAACGACTTCCTCTTCTTCTTTCAGCTCAACTTTACCGTGCCCAGCCTCGACGATACGCTCAAGTTTCCAGGTTTTTCGCTTCGAAATCGGGCGACATTCGACGAGTTCGACAACGTTGCCGTCTTCCGCCTTGTTCGCTTCATCGTGAGCAGTGTACTTGCGGCTCACTGTGTACTGTTTGCCGTAGACCGGATGGGTCTTGCGGGACGTTACTGTGACGACAATCGTCTTGTCTTGGACGGAAGACGTCACAACGCCAGTTACTTTCTTTGCCATAGCTTAGTCCTCCTTTCCGTTAGCTTCACGTGTCTTTTCGACCATCAGGGTCCGGACACGGGCAATTGTCTTCTTATTCATACTGAGTACGCGCGGGTTGACGAGCTCTCCGGCAACGTGACTTCGCTGTGCCTCGGCGAGATCCGTCTGTACGCTTTTCAGTGTCTCAGCCAGTTCTTCTAGCGTGTGTTTACGCAACTCTTCGGTAGTAACCGTTGATTTCACGGTTTTTGTCGTTACCTTAGTTTCAGCTTTCTTCGCCATACTATGCCTCCTCCTTCACGACAAAACGTGTCTTGACTGGAAGTTTGTTGGCGGCAAGCCGCATAGCTTCGCGAGCCGTTACTTCGTCGATGCCTTTCATTTCAAATAGGATCGTACCGGTCTTAACTTTCGCGACAAAAAACTCAGGGTTGCCTTTGCCGGAGCCCATTTTCACATCCAGCGGCTTTTTCGTGACAGGAGTATGTGGGAAGATACGAATCCAGATCTTGCCGCCGCGCTTTGTGTGGCGAGTCATCGCCTGGCGGGCTGATTCGATCTGGCGGCTCGTGATGCGTTCGTTCGTCAGACTCTGGAGACCGTAGTCGCCAAATGCAACGTAGTTAGAACGCGTCGCAACGCCACCGTTTTTACCCTTTCGTACTTTGCGGAACTTGGTTTTCTTTGGTAGTAGCATAGCCTAGTTCCTTTCTCCCTTATACACCCACACCTTGATACCGATGGTACCAGCGCCTGGCTGTTGCGCACGAGCAACGTGGTAATCGATATCGGCGCGGAGTGTGTGCAGGGGCACACTTCCCTGAATAATCTTTTCACGGCGGCTCATCTCAGCACCATTTAAGCGGCCAGCGACTTCTATACGAATACCCTTCGCGCCGGCGTTCATGGCGCTCTGGGCAGCCATCTTTGTTGCCCGGCGGAAGTTGATACGTCGTTCGAGTTGACGCGCGATATTTTCCGCAACAAGTTTCGCAGCAAGTTCCGGACGTTTCACTTCTTCGATATTGACACGAACCGGTTGGCCAACGATTTTCTCTATATCTGCTTTTACTTCCTGGACACCCGAACCACCTCGACCGATAACAACACCGGCTTTGCTGGTGTGGATCGTTACGGTAACGAGATTTGCCGAGCGCTCGATCTCGATATCGTTTATAACAGCACGCGTTTCAAAGCGCTTCTCGATAGCTTTGCGGACCGCAATGTCCTGCTGCAGCCAAGCGACAAACTCTTTACCGGTCGCAAACCAGCGCGAACGCCAGTTTTTGTGGACCTGGAGACGCATGCTGATCGGATTGACTTTTTGTCCCATCGTCTACTTCTCCTCTTCTTTCGCTGGCTTAGCAGCTTTTTTAACTTTCTCGCTACCGCTCACGACGACTAGCACGTTGCTTGTCTTTTTCTGAAATGGTAGGGCGCGGCCATGTGCAGCCGGACGGTAGCGTTTGAGGCGCTCACCGGCCGTTACAGACAGTGTCGTGATGATCAAACCATCTTCCTGCATACGGTGATTGTTAACAGCATTTGCCTTGGCGCTTGCGACCAGCTTTGCGAGCGGCTTTGCAGCGCGTTTCGGTGTGTGCTCTAAAATAACCAGTGCATCAGCAACAGTACGCCCACGGACGAGACCTGCAACTAGGCTTACCTTTCGTGGAGCTAGGCGAACACCTTTTGCGTAGGCTTTGATAGATACTTCAGCCATATTACTTCGCCTTTCCGCCATGTTTACGGAACTTGCGGGTTGGGCTGAACTCGCCGAGCTTGTGGCCAACCATGTTCTCACTGACATAGACCGGGACGTGTACGCGGCCGTTGTGGACTGCGACCGTGCGACCAACCATCTCTGGTGTGATGGTGCTGGCGCGCGCCCAGGTTTTTATAACTGTCCGATCATCGGCTCCAAGCGCTGCGACTTTCTTCGCAAGCTTGGCATCGACGAATGGGCCTTTTTTGAGACTTCTACTCATATTAACCTCGCTTCCTCTTCGCCGCATGTCGGCTTCTTACTATCATCTTATTTGTACTCTTACGTCGGCGAGTACGGTAGCCAAGAGTCAACTGACCCCATGGCGTACGCGGCGGTTTACCAGTACCGTGACGACCACCGTCACCACCACCATGCGGGTGATCGGCTGCGTTCATAACAACACCACGAACGCTCGGGCGAATACCCATACGGCGCTTGCGGCCAGCTGAACCTATCTTCACATTCTGATGCTGTTCGTTGCCGACAACACCGATATTTGCCATACATTCGAGACGGAATTTGCGGACTTCACCACTCGGCATACGAACAAGCGCGTGATCGCCCTCTTTCGCCATAAGTTGTGCTTTTGTGCCGGCGGCACGGACAACTTGCGCGCCCTTACCAGCCTGAAGCTCGATAGCGTAGATCTGCGTACCAGTCGGGATCTTCGCAAGCGGCAAGCGGTTGTTGACCTCAACAGGTACTTCTTCGCCAGCTTTGATAACAGACCCCGCCGTCATGCCTTTGCTTGCGAGGACGTAGTGATATAGGCCATGCTGATCTTTGATACGAGCGATGCGCGCTGAACGGTTCGGATCGTATTCGATATGTTCGACGACAGCTTCCGTTCCGGCTGCGAGACTGTGATTCATCAGGCGATAGAACTGTTTGACACCACCGCCACGATGACGGGTCGTAATCCGTCCTTGGTTATTGCGGCCAGCAGTTGACTTCTTTGCCTTCAAGAGGCTCTTGAGCGGCTTCCTCGTTGTGATATCGGAGAAATCCTGGCTCGTCATACCGCGGCGGCCATTGGTTGTTGGTTTGTACTGTGTAAGGGCCATTACTTTTTCTCCTCTTTCTTCTCATCTTCACCGAAGAGATCGAGTTTTTGACCCTCAGCCAAACGAACATAGGCCTTCTTCGTATCTTTGCGGTCAGCTAAGACTGGCATAGCGCGTTTGCCGCGGGAACTACGGATAGTTTTGCCCTTGCGAACGACGACGCGAACGTCGACAACCTTCACTTTGTAGTCGGCTTCGACAGCGCGAATAATCTCAGCTTTTTCAAGTCCGAACGGAACGTTAAATACATACGTACCCGTCTGAGCGCTCTGGTAGGCCTTTTCGCTCATGCGTGGAGTAATAACGTGGGGCATTATTTTGCCTCCTTTCGCAGCCATTCATTGACGAGTTCAAGCGCTTTTTTGCTGACAAGAATCTTGTCGGCGTTCAGAATGTCAAAGACATTCAAGTACATCGCCTGAATAACCTTGACTTGATTGACATTGTTTGTGGCACGCCGTACGAGGTCATCTTTGACACTGACGACGAGCAAGACACGCTGTTCTTTGGTAATCTTCTGTGCATCGAGTAACTTTGTCGTCTCTTTGGTTTTGCCGAGAGGACAGGCGAATGTGTCGATAACGACGAGCTTGCCTGCTTTATTCGCGAGGCTGAGCGCCTGGCGGAGTGCGGTGCGCTTTGCGCCAACACTGAGTTTCATAGTGTAGTTCTGGTTGCCGGTTGGACCGAAAGTAATACCACCACCGCGCCAGATTGGCACGCGTGAGCTACCGAAACGAGCTCGGCCCGTTCCCTTTTGCTTCCATGGTTTTTTACCACCACCGCTGACTTCGCCGCGCTTCTTTGTCTTCGCCTGGGCACTGCGTGCATTTGCGAGGTACATGTTATACGCAACTTTCAAAAGCTCGTGGTTAGTCACTTCGACGCCGAAAATATCTTTCGGAAGAGTTGTTTTTGTCGTTTCAGCCATATTACTTCTCCTCTCCCTTTATGCTGACTACGCCCTTGCGCGGACCAGGAACAGCACCTTTAAGTCCTATAACACCGTCGGTAGTATCAACATATACAACGGTCAGGTTCTTTACTGTCACCCGTTCGTGACCCATGTGACCGGCCATAGTCTTACCTTTAAAAATCTTCTGCGGATACATTGAGCCGATAGAACCGACTTTGCGAGTATCACCTTTACCACCATGCGTCTTGCGCTGGCGGTTGTAGTTGTGGCGCTTGATGGTACCGGCAAAGCCTTTACCCTTACTAACACCTGTCACGTCCACGCTATCGCCGACTGCAAAAAGAGCGACGTCAAATGCATCGCCAACTTTCATCTCGCCGGGATCTTCCACGCGAACTTCTTTTAGTGTTTTTGGTGTGACGCCGGCTTTTTTTACGTGTCCGGCCACGGCATTGCTCAGGTTCTTCCCGTTTCCATACCCGAGCTGCACCGCTGTGTAACCGTCTGTTTCGACAGTTTTCACCTGAGTCACGGTGACTGGGCCGGCTTTGATGAGCGTCACTGGAATAGCTTCGCCATCCTCGCCGAGGATCTGGGTCATACCAACTTTGGTACCGATTAGGGTCTTCATGAGACGTCCCTTTCCCACTTAAAATTCTTGGCAGCTACCGGTTTCTACCCCTGTTCGGAGGACCTTGTAACTCACCAAGAAACTACTATTTCTTATAAAGTAACCTGTTTATAGTAGCAAAAACAGGGGCGTGAGTCAACAGTTTTATCAGATGTTAAAAGGTAGAAAGATGAAGGAAGAAAGCCGCAGGTAAGCCAACCGTAGATAGTCTTCAGCCAACAGATTGAAGTATTGACTAATTTTACACTTTGTGCTGTAATGTAGAGGTTGAGCACACCAACAACTTACGGAGACAACCTTGTCTCGCACCTTGAATCCGAAAGGAGTGTGCAAAGTGACTAGTCTGATCGACAATTCGCAGAAAGTTTTACTCCCTGTCCACCAGCTCGTTGTCGCCGTGACCTCATGGGAGACCGGTCGGCGACGTGAATCGGCCGGTGGTGAACTGATGTAGACTTACTTCGTCCTCGAGTTCAGTGGCCTGGAGGTTCCGGTCAAGTGCCTGCTGGACATCGGTCTCTTCGAACCGACTCTCAAACGCGAACCTCGCAAGGTAGAGCTCGTAGTCAGGGACGGTCGATTCTCCATCAGCTCACTGTATGTGGGCAACTACAGTCCCAGTGACAACCCGTGGGTCTACTGCTTCACGACCGACTAGGTCATCGCACCGAGTTGCACTCGGCACCCCAAATCCGCACCTAGCGTCGAGGCCCGGCCTCCGCAGGAGGTGCGGGTTTCGATATTTTGTATATTTACTCTAACCGATCGGTTAAATTAAGTATACAAATTTTATAGGGGTTGCATTAGAGGGGGGGTTCTCAAAGATGCGAGTGCATAGAATTATAAGCTGCAGTCAAGTCTCGGCTTAGTCTTTCGACAAGTTGAGCGATATACTCTTCATCCCGTTCAGATTGAAATTGTGAGCTACAACACTTGCGTCACGTGGATACCGACGCAAAGGTCTTTACTTATTTTCGTTTTCGTGCTATAATGATAAGATGACACCTTGTGAGGGCACATCGTCCTCGCATTTCCAATGAGAGAAAGGTATTGTCATGAGTAGTCCCGAGGACCGAGTTGAGTACTCGGTGCCGATCTTGGAGTGCAATCTCACCTCATTCCTTCCTGACAGGAAGCGCGAGACTGGTGACTTCCTTCTCGAGATCTGCGATCAACTGAAGACGAAGTCGCGTGTCGTGAACGCTGAGCCGACCGATGTCGGGGTCAAGGTGACTCTCGTTGGTGGCATCTCGCCACCACAGGCATGTCGCATCACCCGCTCGATCGACGAGATCATCAGTGAGATTGTCGGCAGGGTGACTTCGGAGTCCAACAGCGAGTGACTCCACGCGGAGTATACGCTCGGGGCGGCAATGGGCCCGCCCCGAGCACACGGCCTGGAAATTTATGTTCCAGGCCATTTGAATTTGCTCAAAGACTCGATATCGCTTCCGTGATAACCGTCTGTGTATCACTGACGGCGGCAGAAAACTGCGCCGACTGGGCGCGTAGCGCAGCGAACCCTTCCGTAAGCTTCGTGCGAGCCTCCCGAAACGCGATACTATCTTCACTGTTCGAGGCTTGTGCGAGCGCAATCCACTGGTCGTGAACCGCCGAAGCCTGCGTAGCAAGCCCGTCATGCGCCGCCTTAAAAGCAGCCGGAACCGACAAGCGGCCCAGTCCGTCAACAAAATCTTGCCAGTTTTCCTGCTGAGCACTCAACACCGCAAATTGATCTTCGAGCGGCTGCGAAACACCGTCAAGTAACGGTTGGAGCTGCTCGAGGTAGATCATCTGTTCCGCCGCACTACTAACGAGACTTTCAAGTGCCGCGATACTACTTCGATACGCCGCACACTCATCGTAGGCTTGCTGAGCTCTCGGGTAGAGCTTCGCGAGATTATCAAGAAAGCCGCCGGGACATAAATTGTCCCGAATAGTCGCCAGCTCAGTGTCAACACCTTTGAGCGTCTGGCCGGTTGTTGAATCCGTCTGCTGCGAAAGCAATTTCGCCAGGCTGCTTTTGGCTGCTTCGACGTCCTGAGCGTACGCGCCGCGAACATACTCCCCGACTACAACCGGAACCGCAACAACAACGATAAGAACACCGACAAGGGCCAGCTTTTGTACTCTGCTCAACCGAAAAGTGCGTCGTTTTCGACGTTTCGGCGGCTTTGGTGCTGCGCGGTATTCCGGTTCCGGCAAGATATCGAGCGCTTCTTTAAACGACGAAACTGTGTGGCCATGTCGGTTGGTAAACTTTTCTTCGTCGCCCATGCCCTACTCCAACCACACCGGAACGGCGATAGACGGCTCGTTCACGGTAGTTATTTTTTCTATAAGTACTTCGGCCGCCGGTTGGTAACACAGCACGTTACGCGGCGTACATGAGGGAGATTCGGCACGCGCAGGCACCGCAACGACAGCAACACTCGTCGCGACAATGACAGCGAAAATGACAATTAGACGCTGTTTCATACTGCTTATTGTACAATACTTATATAGATGCGTCAGGTTAAAACGAATTATATCGCTCTCATAGTTCTCGCGCTCGTTACGATTTTCTGCGGGGCGATGTATCTTAGAAGTTCTGTAGAGCAAGCTATTTACGACAGCACTCAGCCTGTTGCGCGCGCAGAGCTCGGTAGTGCGACACTTTCCGTGCCGACTTGGAATCTCTTTCATGCCGGCAAGATGTGGAGTCTTGTTAGCCCCGAGCATCACTTAGAATCCAACTTCACGCCCGAGCTCGCCGAAACAACACTCGACCACGCGCCCGGCGTGACGACTATCGGCAAGCACATCGAAGGTCCGTTAAACTCAATGTTTACGGCAGCTACCAGTAACAACGTCAACCTCATGCTGTCGAGCGCGTACCGTTCGGCGACCGACCAGCAGGAATTATACGACACGCTCCTCGGGTTACGAGGCAGTCAGTACGTACAGCAATACGTTGCAGTTCCTGGCACCAGCGAACACCAAACCGGCCTCGCTGTCGATATCGCAAGTGTGTCGCAAGGCTGCAAACTCGACGCGGACGCTTGCAGCCTCGACGCTACTGGCATCACCTGGCTGCGCACCAACGCAGCAAGTTACGGATTTATCGAACGCTACCCGTCCGGCAAACAATCCATCACCGGCGTCTCCGGTGAACACTGGCATTATCGCTACGTCGGCGTTCCGCTTGCGAAAGCACTCTCCACTGCAAATATAACCCTAGATGAATTCGTCCAACAGATCGCGCCGGGCTATGCTCGTTAAAGCACGATACCGGCCGGCAAGAAATACGTCAGCACCATCATGATGATGAGGATGGCATACTCTATCTTACGGTCGATAGCAAAGTGATCATGAGCAGCAAACACTAGGCCGAGCAGCATACCTATCGGAGCGCCATTTAGCTGAAATGCACCGAGTTGTAGCGGTGTGGCAAACTTTATCCAGGTCGCGCCCAGCAGTATAAATAAAATTAGTTTTAAAAAGTACGTACTATCTGTCTCGACAGGTTCGGTCTTTTTGGTTCGTTTTTGTTTTTTCGTCATACCACTAGTATAGCAAATGTCATACTAAAACCTTCGGTTCGTGTAACACTTCGTCGTCTCGGAAATACCTGCAAGCGGGTATTTCACTCAGCTCCTAGTGTTATACTAAAGCCATGAGGAAACGCTTTGTGTTCATCGTGGTTTTACTGGTTCTCATAGTCTGCGGTGTCGTAGTGTGGTCGACTCGTTCATCCGCACCACACCAATCCCAACAGTCATCAAACCCAGACTCAAGTACCGTTCCAAAAGAAAAGGTTGTCATGGTGGCACTTCCTGGAGCTGATCCGATCGAAGCTCGTACCGAAGATTACAACGAGCCATCCAGTATCTGGGTTGTTGTCAACAAAGACCTGCCGCTTAGCAACCAGCAGTATCGACCGAATGATTTAACGCTCCTGTCCGAGTTCAGTCGCACCGACAAAGGAACCGACGAGCGCTCGCTCCGTAGTATCGTCGTCCCTGATTTTGACAGCATGATCGCGGATGCGAAAACAGCCGGTTTTGACCTTATCATCGGCAGCGGCTTTCGTCCCTACAGCTTGCAAGCCTTCTACTATAACAACTACGTCGCCGTTTCAGGTGAAGAACAAGCAAACAAATACAGCGCAAAACCGGGTCAAAGCGAACACCAGACCGGACTTGCATTCGACATCACACTTCGTTCCATGCAGTGCTATCTCGATGTCTGTTTCGGCGACACCCCAGCCGGCAAATGGATCGCCGCAAATGCGGCAAACTACGGTTTCATAGTTCGTTATCCTGCCGATAAAACTGCTATCACAAAGTATCAGTACGAACCCTGGCACCTACGCTACGCCGGCAAACCACTCGCCGCTGCATTGCAACAAAGCGGCCTCACTCTCGACGAAGCGTATCCGTACCTACAAAAAGCTCGGACCGAACTGATCGACCAGGGAAAAATTACAGCACAGTAACGCCAGCGCTAGCAGCGTCAAGTACCCGTTCGAGATACGCACGCCGTTCAGCAACCGAAGAACCAAACATCGACTGGATAGCAGATTCGGCATCGCTCAGCGGCTGTAATACTAAATTATTGCGCGTAAGAAGCCGCCCTGCAGCCTTGTCTGCCGCTGGCCAATCGTACGACATAAATGTTGGGGCAAATGCTAGATTTTTTACGACTGGTTTTCCAGATGACACGTCGATATCCGACAGCGCTACTCCGCTCGTCAGTCCGTTTATTCCTAGCTGGCTCGAAAGCATGTTGCCTATGGAGTACCAAACTGGCACGTCGCGGCCATCACTACTCTTTAGCCAGGCCACTGCTTGCTCAACATGCGGACCCGTGCCGATAACGATGGTCGCTCCAGCATCTACGAACAGTTGAGCGGCTGCTTTTTGGTCGGCAGTAACGTCGTTTGAATCTTCAG
This sequence comes from Candidatus Saccharimonadota bacterium, assembly GCA_027492975.1. Lineage (GTDB taxonomy): Bacteria > Patescibacteriota > Saccharimonadia > Saccharimonadales > Saccharimonadaceae > JAPUDS01. The sequence goes on along the minus strand of JAPUDS010000031.1, from coordinate 6,623 downwards.
TGCCCCAGTGAGCCGAGACGAGTACTACTTGAGCGTTCTGTTTTGCCTCAGCTATCAATTTCTGCACGAGCGCCGCACTGTGGTACGTGTTGACACTGTACGCATGTGGCGGCGATGCGTTACTAAAGTCCATAAACGCGACGAACGCGATCTTTACACCCTTGACCGTAAAGTACGCCACTGTATTTTGTTCGTCAGTCGACGAATTCATACCGTTATACGCATAGGGCTTTAGGTTTTTCCAGACCGCTAGCGACGCATCTATACCAGCCTGCCCCTTGTCACTTTGGTGGTTTGATGCAAGATTTATAACATTGCAGCCAGCACCTTGTACGAGATCACGCGCAAATGCACTTGGCGCATTAAACGTTGGATAGCCACTGATGCCAAGTGCGTCTCCTGCGACCGGAGTTTCAGGGTTACAAAATACGACGTCAGCATCCTTATACAAAGGTCGGATCTTTGTGAAATACGGCGTGTAGTCATAGCCAGTTGCTGTTTTCGCCTGCGCGTTGACACTGTCATGCGCCAGCATATCACCCATCATAGCGAGACGAATGATGGTTTCTGGCTTTTCCTCTGGCTTTACTTCAGTTACGGCTGGCGAAAAAACCTGTTCTTGTTGGCCACTCCGAGCCCAGAACCACCAAACACCAGCGGAAATTCCTCCAACTCCAAAAAGAACCAGCGCAGCAAGAAGCCATTTCTTTTTACTCGTTATTTTAGATTTCTCTGCCATTCTTTCTTTAGCATAACACAAAAACAGCCGGCATATTCTGTCGGCTGTCTGTTATAGACTGTAATCTTTTATTACATTCGAATTTCAGCGTCGCACCCAGCAGGAAGGCTGAGGTTCTGCAAGCTGTCAATAGTCTTCGGCGTTGCACCGATAATGTCGATAAGCCGTTTGTGAACGCGCATCTCGAACGCCTCGCCGCCCTTTTTGTAGACATGCGGGCTTTTGACGACCGTAAACGTGCTGCGGCGCGTTGGTAGCGGTACCGGACCAGCGATCTGCGCACCAGTGCGGAGCGCCGTGTCAATGATTTGTTTTGCGGACTGGTCGATGACTTTGTGGTCATAGGCCTTCAAACGGATGCGAATCCGTGGCGCTGCAGGTTGATCTGCCATACAGTAATCTCCTTTGAGTAGTAAGTGAAAAGCAGTAAGTAGAAAGGGATTTCTAGCAAACTAGCAGCACTCATACTCGTGTTATGCTCCGTAACCTGTGTATGAACCGTATCTTGTCACGTCACGCCCAGTTCTCGGAACGACTTATAATACGCTGACTACTGTAGCATATTCACGTATGCTTGTAAATCGTCATCGTTTCAGCTACACTTGAGCTCAAGTAGGAGTACCTTTCAAGAGAGGAATGAGTCATGTCAGTCCCGATTCCATATGAGATCCTCATGCAGCATCGCCAGAGATTGCTCGAGCGTACCGAACGCATCTTCAGCTTTGTTCCTATCGCCATTAGTGCGATCCAGGAGCAGCTCGAATCGGGATCGCAGACGGCAACATGGAGGCTCGGATACTTTGAGCTACAAGGGGCCCATGTGACCCTTTCGAAGATCTAGCCGAGATCGTCGTCGACTGCCTCGAGACCATGTACCCGGCCCACAGGATCTGGAGCTACTATGTGGACGACGGCAGAAGCTATGATGCCAGTATTCACGCCGAACCAGCCTACCTACCTCGTCAAGTTGGCTTTCGAGAAAGGAAGATGTGATGCGTGTAATTTCGGAAGTAGATCCTGTTTTTGCAGAAAGGGTCATCCGGGAAGTAAGGCGTGTGTTCTGCTCGGGAACGCACGTCAAAAACGTTGTTCTTGCGTTCGGCGTTGACGGTGATTGGACCGAGAGCGCGCGTGATGCGCTTGCTGCACTAGTTACAAAGGAGGTGAATACCTCTCAATACTATCGCCAGGTCTCTGTCTTCATACCCTTCCCTGATCCTGCCGGCCAGTGGCGTCTCTTGATTCATGTCTTCAACGACAGCAACGCAAGCGGCCAAGAGCACGCCCCAAAGTAACCCCGCCCCCGTCGAGTTGACCCTAGGAGCCCCGCTCTGGTCCTCCGGGATCAGGCGGGGTTCGTCATGATAATTTACCGGCACACTGCCGACAGTAGCCCTGAATCTCGAGTTGATGTACTGGATGGCTGATGTGGTTTTTTCGCGCAATCTCCGCGATCAGCAGCTCTATCCGTTCATCTTCTTTTATAGCAAATACCCGCCCGCACGACAGACAACTGATGTGGTGGTGATGCGCTACAAATACCTCCGACAACTCAACTTTATACTTCCAGCCTATCTGTATCCGACGAACGATGCCGCGCTGTTCGAACAACTCTACCACCCTGTAGATACTCGTGCGGTTGATTTCGCATCCAAGCATCTTGTGTAACTCGCTCATGCTCTGAGGACCTTTGCCATACAGGGTCGCAAACACTCGCTGCCGGGCATGTGTCACGTGGTCGTTGTTCTTACGCAGTATGGATTTGAATGTTTTTAGCGCTTCTTGCATTGTTGCAATACCATATCACAAATTGCAACAATTTTGCAATTTAAATACTCATAGTTCTACACTGGAATCCATGAAAAAAGCTATCGTCGTCATAACGGGAGTAAAACTCTCGGCACTAAAAAGGGAGTTTACCGGTGGTCAGATCGTCACCTATCTCGAAAAAGATGGTCGTAAGTACAAAATGAACGCCGCCGCAGGGGCCGTTCACCAGCTCAGTAAAGACTATGAGATTATCGCGTGCGGATACTCAAAGAACGACGCGCCGATACTTGAGACCGAGTGCGGCCTGATGGCAGATCGATTCCACGAAGTCGATTTGCTTCAACAAGATGAGGTCGCGGCATTTGTCGATGAGATCCTGAAACTCAAAGAAAAACTGGGGCTACCCGTCCATCTCGTTCACTATGGCGGCGCGTCGGACACCAAAACACCGCTGCCAAACGATAGCCTACTCGCGCACACATGGGACCTTCGCGCTGAAGCTTTGCCGGATCTCGTTGCGAACAATTGTGTGACTCTCATAAACCTACTCCAGGCCATGAAACGAGCAGAAATTTTTGCCGATCAACCGATCAGCAAAGTCGTCTTCATCTCGGCCGCCGCAGCGGTTCGAGCCAAACAAATGCTCGGGCTTGATGTTGCGCAAAAGGGTGCGGGACACGGCCTGATCCGCACTATCGCTCTCGATCTGACGCCGGAAAACATTTTTGTGACCGAAATTATGCCGGGCAGCACTGACACCGGGTTTTTTGACAATGATTTTAGTCTCGAGACGGCTGTTGAAGTTACGAAAAATTTGGGGTATCACCCGACAGCCGAGACATATCCGCTGTTTACCGCTGAACAAATCGGTGATGCCGCGAAATATACTCTTGATGCTAACTGTAATGTCCGCGAGATCGTCCTGCTGCCGTACGGGCAATTTCCGCACCTAGGAGCGTAAGTGATGAGCCGAGAAAACTTTGAAGTCATCTCTGTGCTTGGGCCCCTGGGGTCCGGCAAAACAACAACACTCAACCGACTGATCGAACATGTGCCGCTCAGCGATAGCTACGCTGTGGTGGTCAATGACGTTGGAGAAAGTAACATCGATGCTGGGCGCATTTGGGATCACCCGGCAAATCGGAGCGAAAAGATCATCCCACTGACGGCCGGGTGCATCGGCTGCAGCGACGTGACACAGTTCCAGGAAGCGCTGGAAAAAGTGCATGATGCGGGCGTCAACGTACTATTTATCGAGCCGACTGGCATTGCGCCGGGGACGGAAATTGCTGATGTGGTGCGCTCGAGTGGGTTTGACCTCTCCATTTTGACACTTACGAATGCCCAGACGGTATCACGTGATCTAAAGTGGCAGGTGTTGCCGAGCCAGTTATCGGTTGCTGATGTCATCGGTATTACGCATATCCCGAACGAAGAAGACGAGGTTGTGGTCATGGAGTCGGTCCTCAAACAACTGCCGCCGCTGCCCGAAAATGTTTCGGTCAAGCTGATAAAACCTGGCTCGACGGACTATTTCGAGATTCTCGCCAAACTGCGAGGTGTGGAGCGACAACTTCGTTTTGGCCGGGATATATTGCCGATGATATGTGAGTGTGAAGGGCACGGACATGAGCACCATCATCACAACCATGGCGTGAGTGCGAAATCTTTGAGGATGAAGCAAGGCGTGACGATTGAACACATTGAGCAGTTGCTCAGACCATTTGTACACAACGACACAAACCCGCTGCTGCGCGCCAAGGGCACGGTGGGTGGTGTTCGTTTCGATCTTGTCGGGAGCGAGTGGAACATAGAGCCTGCTGCTTCAGCTAGCGACCCGGTGGTAAATGTGATATTTGGCGGTTCGGTGCCGCAGCATTTTACTGAGATGATGCATGATTTTACGAAACCGACCGAGCGCATCAAGTTTGCAGGCGATAAAAAATCTATCGTCAAGTCAGTGAGCGAGATGCTTGTTGAAGATCGTGTGGCTATCGTTGATGAACGCATCGCGCAATATCCTGCGCCGATCAGCCCGCTGCACGGCGAGCTAATTCCTGATTGTGAAGCGGATGAAGGCTATGAGATTGCTTTTTGGGGCAACCGAGACGATATGCCGCATAGCAGTAAGGAACGAGCCATGGATGCGTACATACGGTTTCGTCTTGCTGGTCTTCATGAGTTACAGCATCACCCTGAAACAATCACCAGTATAGATAAAAAAGGTGCGTACTGGCGTCGTCGCTACGGAGCAACGCTTGGCTATAATGGCTACTATCTCACCGACTATATCAAACCCGATGCACTGGCCAAAATACGAGAATATAACCCCGCACAGATGCTTATCGATGGTCTTATGGACGCAACAGAACTAACATTTGACGAAGGTCGCGCCGAGGAAAAACCTGAGTTCGTGAAAAGCATCTTGAGCGCCGCGCTGACTGATGATCATATTACGCTCGAGTCGGTCGCAATGCTTGAGCAACATATCTCACGTCTCACAGAGAGTAACGAGGCACATACCCTGCGGTGGAAAGATACATTCCAAAATTGTTATCTCGTTGCGTCAACAAACTCGACCACCTTCTGACTGTCTTTGCCGACCATGGTATCGGGATTTTTGGTTCTAAAATTGAGATTAGAATCTTCACCCAGTCCTGCTCCGTTGAAAAAGTTGTTGCCCCAGCTATGCGTTGCTTGGCGTTGGTTGATCATCTGGAAATATCGGATATCCTTCTCGTATCTTACGTTTTAGCCTACTGGGCGACAGCAAATGCGACGGTCTTTGTTTTGCCATCGACAGTTAGATCGAACTTGATAGCACGCACAGTCGTTTGCTCTGGATTGTCGATTTCAAAGCGAATATTGCGGTTGGAGTCCCAATTCCAGCTGCACTCAGGGCATTCATCGTCCGAGAACGCAGGAGCGATCTGGAATGTATTGCCACTGGGTGAATATGCCTGGTACACCTCATCAAAGGTCAGTTCACGACCGAACGCGCGCTGCCACAACTTACCTTGATTGACCTGGTAGGTCTTGTACATTCCTTTGGCGTCTTCAAGATAACGGGCAAAGTCGCTCTGGCTATCTGAGACGAGATGCTCCGAGACTTTGAAAGTAGTGTTGCCTATAAGGAACTCTATGTTGCTAACCGTCACTTTGTGAGCCGGGTATGGCTGGTCGGGAAAGTCTTTCGGCCAGATAGAAATCGCAAACTGATCCATCGCCGACAGATCGTGAACGGTCGCTCGCAAATCACCCACCGTAACGCCGCATGAAACTATGCCGGTTTGAGTTTCTGCCCGAGCCACCAAGTATTCCTGCCACTGACCAACATCTGGGAGAGCCTTACCCTCGCAATCCTTGCCAAGATCAGAAGAATTTTGAGCGCTATTTGCTTGTTTTTGCGTTGAACTATCAGAGTCGGATTTGCTCGAGAAAACTAACAGCCAGAGGAGTACGCCTGCCACGACTACAATGGCAATGATAATCCCTACAATGAATAGTTTCTTCTTGCTTTTTGGCTGCTCAGGTGATGACATAACTGGCGGTTGCGCCTGATATGGGTTTACCGGAGGCTGGTTTGGTTGTTGAGGATTGTTGGGAAACATTTTTGGCTACCTTTCTTATATTTTACACTTCAAGCCTACCAAGCAGTGGCATAGGCAACGGTTTTTTTGACGCCGTCGATAGTTAGGTCAAATTTAACTGCACGGATCTCGCGTTGCTCATCTACTGCGAACCGGACTTCGCGCCTAGCATCCTGTTCCCTGAGACAATCGGGGCACTCCTCGGCGGTATAGGCCGGGGCGATCCGGAAGCTATTGCCGGTTGGTGAAAATGCCTGGAACATATCATCGATAGCGAGGTGCTCGCCAAAGGCACGCTGCCACATGGCACCGTTCATCACTTTGGCGTCGTCGAAAGAAACCCTTGCGTCTTTTAGATATTGCGACCCTTCGCCAAACATCTCAGCGTCCGAACGAACGTGGTCCGCGAGCTTGAAGGAATCCTCCCGTACGAGAAACTCCACATTGGTGATCGATACGTCATGACCGGGCTGTGGTGGGTCCATCTGGCTATCTACCCACACCTGGATCGCAAAAGCATTACT
>JAPUDS010000030.1 GCA_027492975.1 Candidatus Saccharimonadota bacterium | reverse complement strand
TATCCTCTCCACCCCTGTCTATCACACTTTTATGCTATAGCTGAAAAGTGTGATAGGTTCAGAAATTGCAGCAGGGGGCAGTTGTTTGTGTCATCTGGGGCGTTTTTGTTATAATTACCCTGTTCGTGAAGAGGTGCAGGAGTGGTTGGCGGAGCCGAACGAAATCGCCTGCAAGCTTGCTTGCGAGGCGATGAGGAGGCGGAGGAGCGGAGGGCTTTAGCCCGGAGCGATACTGGCTTGTCTCGAAAACCATCACTCAGCGTGATAGAATAACTACTAGTCTTATGGAGAGGTGCAGGAGTGGTTGAACTGGCTTGTCTCGAAAACAAGTGTGCCGCAAGGTACCGAGGGTTCGAATCCCTCCCTCTCCGCCAAGAAAATCGTCGAGATACTTACCTCGGCGCTTTTCATACAAAACCAGACAGTCTAGTTGACCCTAATTTCGTATTTTACTATCACCAATACATTGACTCATGGTCAAATATTTATTATGATTACTTTAGCAGGTCGTCCGGCCTGTGTACCGTCTAGTTATCGGGAGTTCACTGTGGCAATAGCAAGGGCTATCTACCTCGCCATCATCTGCGCGGTCGGCATCGCAATCGGAGTGTTGGTTGTTGGCCCCACGAGTGGGTACTACTGGGGCGACAGCTGGCACCAGCAGTTCAGTGTAGCGCTGATGATTATCACGCCACTGGTCTGCGTTACAAGCTGGATCGCCTATACCAGTTGGGGCAACGATGTCGACAAGAGGCTTGCAATCTGGGCCTTCCCGGGTTCGTTCCTCATCTGGGTACTCGCTTCGTTCCTCGGCTATGGCGTGGGTGGCCTCGTGATGATTTTTGGCGGCATCATCCTGATCGTGCTGGCCATCTGGTTCTTGGGCTGGCTGTTCGGGTAACAATGCCTCACACACGGAAGCGATAAAACGCTTCCGTGTGTGAGGTCTCATCTTTAAAGGGTTTGTGACTAGAATACTGGCGTGATATCGCTCCGGCTTCGCCTGCGCTCCTCCGCTTGTTTGCGAGAAAAATACCTTCGGTGCTTTTCTCGCCGCACTGCGCTACGCCGAACAACACGACTACGGTATTTTCCTTCGGAAAATCCCTGTCGTGTGCCCAAATCACATCGAAATAGACCAAGTAAAAAAGGCTAGACAAGCTAACCTTTTCTACTTGGTACACCCGGCGTGATTCGAACACACGACCTTCGGCTCCGCAAGCCGACGCTCTATCCAGCTGAGCTACGGGTGCACAATACGTGACCACAATGCATGCGGAAACAGGAGCTAGTGTAGCACATTTCCCAGGGGTAGGCAACAGTGCCGAGAGCTAAAAATTGAGCCGGCGGGTCAGTTTATCTATCCAGTCAGGCTGAATTTCTTCCATAGGAAGAGACGCCCCGAGCATATCGACGATTTGTTCGCCGAGATCATGAGGAAAATACACTGTTACTCCTGGTGCAAATCGCTTATTTGGCACAAGTGTAACAGCGTAAATTCCACCGTCTTGCAACACCCCGAAGTGACGAAAATCATGTAGCGCGAAAAATTTATCATTTACCCAAACACCCGCTGTGTCGAGTCGGTAGCGCATTTCCGTAGCCGGACGCTTCGCCCATAGTGCGATAGCAACCGCCATCACAACGAGCAACAGAGCAAACGTGTAATTTTTCATGAGAAATATCGCAAGCGCAACAAGAACAAGCGTCACGAGCGCGAGGACGATAAACCATTTGGCGGATTTTTCGTGTTCGACGTATTCGGAAGCCTGCCACTCAAGCGTCTCGCCAGTCGGCTGCGGCCTACCTGTCGGCTCGGATTCAAGGGGCGGTTCCTCTGAAACCTCTACTGGTGTAGGCGGCAAGGGTTGTGCCTGCACGGGCTGTGCCGGTGCTTCAGGGATGGACGGAATAACCGGGACAACAGGCAGCTCAGGCGGCTGCGGTTGCGCAGGTTGTTGGGATTGTTCTGGTTGCTGATCCATAGTTTGATTATACCATTAGCGAAATAAGTGAAAAATAGATGAACGACTTACTCTCGCGGTAACTCTCTGTTAAAATAGATGTGTTACGGAGAGGTGACCGAGTGGTTGATGGTACTTGTCTTGAAAACAAGCGTGGGGCAACTCACCGCGAGTTCGAATCTCGCCCTCTCCGCCAAATGTGCTACAATCGTGAAGCGATTTGCGATTTTCCGATGCGAAGTACGCCGAAGGCTATACTGAGCATCGAAGAGGAGGGGCTGCCGAAAGTGACAGTTTTCAAACTTGTTTTGGAAACGAAAACTTGAAGCAAGCGCCGACGAGGAGGAGTACCCAAGTGGCTGAAGGGGACGGTTTGCTAAATCGTTAGACTGGAGAGATCTGGTGCGGGAGTTCGAATCTCCCCTCCTCCGCCAGAAGAGAAGAACCCATCATGAGATGGGTTTTTGTCTTCTATCTACGATACACTAGAAAATAGAAATGCACCTCATGCCGAATGGCTAGAGGTGTATTTCTATTGAAAGAGAGCGGTTGGTTCTCTGTTATTTCTCCGGCTGCCGGGCGAGAACGGCAACATATACTTCTTTCGCACCGGCGTTTTTGAGCAACCGCACCGCGGCGGTCAGCGTCGTGCCGGTCGTAACGATATCATCCAGCAGTAAAACTTTCTCGGGTACAAGCTCGCCCGAGAGCCGGAAGAGGGAAGGCCCGAGCCGAACCCGCTCCTGGCGCGGCAGAAAATGCAGCGTTACCGGAGATACTCGCGCAAGCGGCTGCACGACAGATAATCCACGTTTTTTCGCAAACAGATCAGTAATCCGCCTCATATGATCAAACCCTCTGATTCGTATAGTCCCAGGAGCCGACGGGATGCCAGTCACCGCAACACCAGACGGGAGCTGCGCGACAACACCGTCCAATAGTTCGGCACAGATCATCGAAGCCGCCCGACTACTCGAAAACTTGTATGTGTCTATGAGTCGCAACAGCCCATCACGCCGTTCGCCGACACACCATGCCTGAGTTATGCCGGTCGAACGGGCACATGTAGTACACAGCCCGCGCTGCCCGCAGGGCCGCCGACACACAATACAACCTGAGAATTGTTCCGATATGATGTCGTATTTACAACTTTCACAAAAAATGGTCCCAATTTCGCCGCAAGAGCTACAGCGGTGGGGTGCGAGAACGTTCAAAAGCTTGTCAATCATTGTAGTTTTTACGTATTCCATCCCATATTATTGCAGCTTTTCGACAATTTCGGATATAATTAGGGTGTCGATTACTGATGAAGTGGAGGAATTATGGCACGAGGACAAAAGCAAAACGACGACCTGCTCATGGAAGATGAGCTTGCGGCAGCATTTTTGACGGATGACACGGCTGTAGCCGACGACACCGGCGCCGTAGTTATGACAACCGAAGAGAGCTGGGAAGAGGAAGAGCCGATGCCCGGTCAGCTTGCTGTTGACGTATACGAAACGCAAGATAAATTGGTCGTAAAAGCTCGCACCGCGGGTGTAAACAAATCTGACCTGGATGTTAGCATCTCTGACGGCATCTTGACTATATCTGGCACACTTTCGAGTGGCGATGACGCTGACGCAGCACAGTGGCACATGCAAGAATGCTACTGGGGCGAATTTAGCCGCACGCTTGCACTCCCAGTACCTGTTAAGGAAGACGAAGTCGAAGCGGTCCTAAAAGACGGCGTACTCACTATCGGCTTTACAAAAGTCAAGCAGGAGCAGGCTCGCAAGATCGAGATCATGTAGTCAGAAAAGACAACAGCATACAGCCGGTAGCCGACAGAAAATCGCTACCGGTTTTGTATATACCGACACTTGTACTTGCTGTCGGCTAATCCTCTCTACGACATGCCCGCGAGCAGGGAAGTTGTCACGAACTTGACGGCTGCATAGGCAAGCAACGCCACAACGATACCGATGATCGCATATAAAATCGTATTTTTTGCCGCCGTTACGTTCGCCTGGTCGCCGCCTGAAACGATGTACCGGATGCCACCAAAGATCAGCATGATAACGGCAACCGCACCGACAACAAACAGCAGGATACTCGTGATACGGTTAAAAATTCCACCGTCTCCGACGAGCTGCGTCGGCTGACCATTGCCGCGAGCACAGTCGGCACCGGCGGAAATAGACAAATTATTCATATCACAGACCGCCGCTGCGGTAGCTTCACCAAAGATGGTACTCGCCACTGCTGCGAACAGCAAAAACGCCACCGCGAAGACGACACGATGAGTCACAAACCGTTTTATGGTATGAAGCATGTTTGCAAATATCATTCTTTTATTATACTGCATCTTATATTTGCGGTCAAGTCCCTGATGTCTGAGCCCCGAAAACACTCCCCGCTCCCCGCATTCGCCAAATCGCCAACTATGATTTTCTATCTTATCTCAGCTTTTTGCAGGTGCAAAAAATGCGGAGTCGGGGGAGGTTTTCAGGACTCAGGTCTTAAAGTAAAACCAAAACGGCTCCGCATACATACGGAGCCGCATGAAGTGCGAAATATCCTGTTAAGTCGACAACCCGCTCACCACGAAGTTCACGACAGCAAAGGCGAGGATAGCGACAACGATGCCAATGATAGCGTACATGATAGTGTTTTTCGCCGCTGTTACTTGATCTTGAGCGCCGCCACTTGTTACGTAGCGGATACCGCCGTAGATCAGCATGATAACGGCGACTGCACCGACGAGAAACAGGAGAATGTTGACGACGGTTTTGAATATACTGTTATCGCCGTCGAAGAGATTTGTCGGTGTGTTGTTACCCTGGGCGCAGTTCGCACCGCTTTGGATACTCAGTTCACTCGTACTACAATCAACTGCGTGTACCACCGAAGGGGCAACAAAGCTCAGCCCGAGAGTAAGTGCTGAGATGAGCAGCAGGCTTGTGCTAATTTTCTTTACTAGTGACTTCATCATTTCTCCTTATTTTACCTATTTGCTTATGATATGACTCTATTTATAGCAGACTTACAGTTTAGAAACAACAAAATTCACGATAGAAAAGGCGAGGATAGCAACGACAAGACCAACCACCGAGTATAGTATCGTGTCTTTGGCCGCCTTCACCTGAGCTTGGTCGCCGTTGCTCGTTATATAGCGGATACCGCCAAGGATTATCATCACCACCGCGACCGCACCAGCGATAAAGAGCAGGATATTTATGATGTTCTGGATAAGTTTCGGCAAGTCATCGCCCGTAGTGCCGCCACCGCCAACCGCGTTTATACCGTTTTCCACCTGGGTCGTGTCAACAGCCGACACCGTTACTGGTGTAGCTAGCACCGCAAAACCAAGGACCAGCATGAGCGCGACGAATGTTTTTTGTATGATGTTCTTTACCACTTGAGGAACCCCCATATTATGTTATATTTCCAAGTACCCAGGTTACGATAGCGAACGCGGCGATAGAGACAACCAGTCCGACTATAGCGTAGAGTATGGTGTCTTTTGCTTGTTTGACATGCGCCTGCTCGCCGTTGCTGGTCGTATAGCGAATACCGCCGAGAATGATCATAACAACAGCGATAATCCCGCCGATGATCAGCAGTACCTGGATAACATTTTTGATGATACCAAACAGCCCGTCGCCCGTTGCTGGCTTGCCGCCGCTACAGCCGACACCGTCAGGGTTTGTTTTGCACGACTGGGTAAATACATCTACCGGGTTAGCGGCATATACCGTCGCGGGAGCGAGCAGCATAGTAAAGGCAGCGATGGTCGAGAAGACGAAAAGCGAAACTTTCTTCATATGCATTAGAACTTTCCTATAACATAGTTTACCAGTACAAACGCCAGAACAACAACTACTATGCCGATAAGCGCGTATAGTATAGTGTCTTTGGCCTGCTTGATATCGTTCGCATCCCCTTGCGACAGCGTGTATTTTATACCGCCAAACACCACGAAAGCGACCGCGACCGCGCCAGCGAGCGCCATGACGACGTTAAAAACATTTTTCAGCGTGTCGTTACTCAGATCTTGTGTGAAAATACCGTCCGGCGGGTCAACCTTTGCCGCTAACAGCTGTAAATGCGACCATATACTCATGTGATAACTCCTCCTATACTTGCCTGAACCGTCCGTACTATCGCCACCGACGCTAGAACGATGATAAGCCCGATGATAGCGTTCGTCAGAGCGTTTTTCGCCGAGGTGATCTTCTGCGGGTCGCCGGCCGCTGTGATGTATTTGAACCCGCTCCAGACGATAAAGTACAACGCCACGTATCCGCCGGCGATGATCAGCCACTGGACGACGTTCATAACGATGATCCAGATCTGGTTCATATCTGTTATCTGGACTGTATCTTTTTCACATTCCAACCCCTGGAACCAGGCCGGAAATCCAAGAATTGATTGGTCCGGACATTTCGCCGCATACGCAGACGGCGCAAACAGCCCGGCACACAACACCGAAACAAGCAACGTGTATACAACGAGACGCTTCATCATTTGTTAAATACTCCTCCTGGCATTAAGAAATTCGCCGCCGCCCACAAAAATATGAACAGGAACAATCCTATGATAGCATTGACGATGATTTCACGTCCCTCTTTCGCTTTGCCTTCGTCGCCATCGCTCATAGCGTAGGTGATACCGCCGAAGATTATTCCTATCACGACCGCTATACCAACACCGATAGAGAGGAAGCCGATAGCCCAGAGGAGGATGGCGGTGATAGGGTTAGCACCTTTGGCGTTACAGAAACTGGCATTCCCGAAGTCTATCGACGTTTCTATGGGATTTCCGTTAGAATCCGTCCCGCAGGTCGCTGCCGCGGCAGGTTGTGCAAACGAAAAAACCGCCGTCAGTAGGGAGGCGACGAGGAAAACAGCGGGTAGGGCGAGTATTTTTTTCATTTTTGCCTTCTTATGTATAGAGTATAGCTGTATATTGACAATTTGCAAAGAAAAGGCGGCGTTTACTGTCCAGCTTTTATTTTCCAGACATACCTGGTGTCGCGCGCGCTGCCCTGAACCATAAGATATCCGTTCTTAACAAGCCCCATAAGACGACGCTGCATGGTTCTCTTTGACATACTGGGCAGTATGGCCTGGGCTTCTGAGAGTGTTATCGAGCCAAACTGTCTGGCGTAGCTCAATATATCCGCCTCATCTGCTGGTAGTTTACTCTTCGTCACATTTGCCGCAAGGCTAGACAAAACCACCACCTCTGCCGTCAGTAGCCTGGCGGATGATAAAAAACCGTTCGCAAAATACTCGAGCCACGGGTTGAGTATGGCAGATCTGCGACCACCGTACGTATCAGACAAACTAAGCGCCTCATAATACGCCGCCTTATCAACAGAATAGTACGAGTCGAGCACCAAAGAGCCACGAAAATTGTAGTCATGTATCCCCAGATGCAGGTCAGTTAACAACCGTGTCGTGCGACCGTTACCGTCGGCAAATGGGTGGATTGATACGAACTGAAAATGCAGGATACCCGCCGCAATCACCGGGTGAACGTCACGCGAATTCGCTAGCCAGTCGAGCAGACGATCAAGCTCCACGCCTACCGTATCCGCCTCCGGACCGGTATACACGGTGGTGTCGTTGTGGTCTGCTATATAGATAGGATTTTGACGCAGCTTACCCACCTTTTCGTCCGGCAGTAGGTGGTTTGTGACGAGCGCATGAATCGCCATGATGTCTTCCACGGTGATTGGCTTCTTGCTATTCTTTCGCTTGTCAATAAAATCCAGTGCTTTTTTATAGTTTTTGACTTCTATTTCAGCATACTGGTGTCGAGTAAGCTGTTCTGAGCTGCCGAGCACTTGCTGAACCTGTTTGAGGTTCAACGGATTACCCTCGATAGATGTTGAACTGTGTGTAGCCTCAACTGTCGCTCTGTAGCGTAGTTCTATTTCGCGCTCCGGCAAAATATAGCTTGAGTCAACGCTAGTACGGAGAGCTTCGATCTCCGCCACTTTACGAAGCAACTCATCAGTGATGGTATACTTTGGCTTATACATACAGAGTAACTATAGCACAAAATCATACGAATCGTGCCAAAATCGTGCCAACTATCGTGCCACGTTACTCGAGCATATCGATATCGGTAAGTATATCGGGAAATATATCGGTAAAGTCGTATTCACTCACCACCTAGTAACGTATCATAAGCATGATGTTAAGGGGTTGCCGCTGGTGATAGCAATTCTCCTAGGAAAATTGCTATCACATTTAGCACATATAAAAAAGCTCAAGATACTGGTTTTGTATATGTAAGATTGGGATGGTTTGTGTTCAGGCTACCTCTTGAAATGTAGGAAAGTAATGGTTTTGCTTGCATTTTTATATGTTTTGGTGTATAATAAAAAGATAGGTACAGTAATAACTTAGTAAAGTCTCTACAAAAAGGAGCAACCCAGATGTCAGTTGACCAGGAACCGATAATTCACACTCAGCCGGAAGAAGTTCAACCAGAGCCGAAAACGGAAATTCAAGAAACCAAACCTGTCGTTCGCGAAGAGGTGCTCGACGTTAAGTCGGGTGGTCTTATGGGTCGACTCGGCAAAAAAGGCGTAGCTATCGTCGCCGGCGCGGGCGTTGCTCTTGCTGGTGGTGTAGCGGGAGCTGTCATGGCTTTCGGACCTCGAGGGGGCGAAGAAACACCAGCAGGACCGGCTGCTACTGGCTCTGCTACACCAGGTGAAGCGACGCCAAGCCCAAGCGCCACCCAAACAGAGAACGAGAGTGTTGAAAAAGACCCCTTGTCTCCTATAAACTTATGGAAAATGAGTCCAGAAGAGCGACTTGAAGCTATCAAGATAGGCGAAGAATACCTTGACAACCCGGAAGGCTATGTGAAACGATTTGAAGAAATCCAAACCGCTATTTACAATGCCGGAACGACTGATGAGGAGCACTCATACTGGCGTGATACAGATTTACACGATAGATATCCTGAGTACGGTGATTATATTTTTGAAACGTATCATCGTCCTCTACTGGAACAACTATGGGGAAGTGAAGTTAATACTAATATGGAAAATAGCCCCCCTCGCTGGATCGCGGAGCTGGTTGACGTATCCGCAACAGGTCGCAGACAAGGGCTTACGATGGATTATTTTAAGGTTAACTGTACCGCGTCGAACATTCAGGTGGAGGCAGGGGGCACGATAGACGACACCGTAACTAAGTTTACCGAAAACTGTACAATGCCGACAACTGATGAGTTCGACGAACTGCTACCGAATTTATTTGAGGAAAGCCGGGTCGCCTGGTTAGTAAAGGTGCTCGCAACTCTCAGGGAAGCTTATAGCAACAACGAAGTCACCCTAGTCAATCCTCATTACAGTAACGACACGGGCGTACAACCTGGCACACTTCATCACTAGAAGTTGATAAACCTTGGTTGTCGTTCATCGATACTTCTTGTGGTATTATATGATTAGATATGCACAA
This sequence comes from Candidatus Saccharimonadota bacterium, assembly GCA_027492975.1. Lineage (GTDB taxonomy): Bacteria > Patescibacteriota > Saccharimonadia > Saccharimonadales > Saccharimonadaceae > JAPUDS01. The sequence goes on along the minus strand of JAPUDS010000030.1, from coordinate 31,213 downwards.
GGTAATCACTAGGTATCGACAAACAGGGCGTATGCGTCGTGTTGTTTTTGGTGCCGCCGCCACGCTGTTACTTGCTACAAACACACTATCGCCCCTCTTGGTCCCGACAGCTCATGCCGACGCGGCTTCTTTTTTAGGATCAATCAATAACAAATACTACAGCGCTATCTTCCTACGAGATTGTCTCGCTCAGATGCAAGACAAAAAGTCGATACGGGGAGACTATGCCACAATCTTCGCAGAAGGAGGTACGGCAAACCGCGGGGTGTATATTGGGAGATGGCTGGCGCCAGACTCGGGCGAGCTGAGCTGCTCAGACGCAAGCAGTGTCAATTCGGCTGCGAGCAACTTGGGGTATGCAACGCCTGGAGACTACCTACGTGCTATAGGGTACACAACCACTACTGGTCACCAAGATCCAGTCTGCACCGGAAACTATCCCGGACCCAATATTTGCAGCGAAGCACGAGAGTACACTATATATGTCATAAGTGGCGACGATAAAGCCCAAGATATCATCAAGAAAAATCAGCAAATTACCGCCGCACGTTTCTACGCTTATCTCACTATTTTCACAAAGAACTGTACCATACATATACCACCAAATAGCGGGGATGATACCGTAACACAGACACAATTAGTAAAAGATGGCGATGCCTTTAAAACCCAAGATGTCCAAGTCGGATTCACGCCCAGTAGTGTTGGCACGGGACAATACGATACGTCTATCGGTGGAGCCAAAAAATCGATTCAAAAATACGACTACAATGGCCAAAACACCACCTGCGGTGAGCTGCTGACGGCAATGAATGATGTGGCTAAAGACGTCAATGATTGGAATAATAAAAATAAAGACAACGCGGTCACAACCGCGGATGCCACAGAAAAAGCCGTAGATAAACAATCTTGTGCAGATAACGGAGGCACCTGGGACGAAGAGACAAGTATGTGCCAAGGAAGTACTCAAGCCAGCTGCGTTGGCGGAGCCCTCGGATGGCTACTCTGTCCTATAGTTACCGTCATGGATAACTTGAACAAAAGTATGGCAAACAGCATAGAAAGTATGTTGCGGGTCAGCATGATGACAGAAAAGGAACCACGAAAAGCGCTACAGGAAATCTGGTCTCTACTTGTCGGTATAGCAAACCTCTTGCTCGTCGTTGCGTTCCTGATCGTTATATTTTCCCAGGCGACCTCTGTCGGGCTGAGTGCTTACGGTATAAAGAAGATGTTGCCACGTATCATAGCGGCAGCTATACTCATAAACTTGTCGTTCTTTATCTGCGGTGTGCTGGTGGATATATTTAACATCATCGGTGGTGCCGTCAAGGGAATTATCGACGTTGGGATGACACAACTCCCTGACTCTGAAAATGCAACCGTTAAAACCACCGATATCGTAAATCAAATAGGGGCGTGGATACTAACGCTCAGTGGTGCTCTGGTGGCTCTAACCGCGCTTGCATTTTTGGGTCTCATAGCTTTCGTCTTGCCGATCATCGTCACGGGAACGATGGCAACTCTCGGATTTTTCGTCGGGATCGCGATACGACAAGTCCTCATAGTTCTGCTCATCATCATCGCACCGGTCGCTATAGCCGCGATGATTTTGCCAAATACGGAGCCACTGTTCAAAAAATGGTGGTCGTCACTACTCAAACTACTCGCCATGTATCCTATAATTATGGCTATCATATATGGCTGTACGCTAGTTGCAAAAATAATTTTGGCAGGGACGTAAACTATGGATCCAAATATAAAAGTTATCATGGCATACGCTATCATCGCGATGGGTCCGGCAGTCGGATCCTATCTGGTTGTTAAAAACTCCAGCAAGCTCACTGGCGCCGTCATGAATGGGTTTAACCGAGTAGGGCGCGGCATCGCAAAAGCTGCCAACGGGTTCGCGCAGAGAGCTTACAAAAACAGTACGTTCGGCGGCATCATGGCATCCCGCAGAAACGCAAGAGACGCAAATGCTCAGCAGCGAACGATCGAACGCATGGGTAAAAAGGATGGCAAGATTGCAAGAATGGCTCGTTGGGGAATGACTGGAAACACCAGACAGCTCATGGATACGCAGATCAATGATGCGAACGATAAGATCATGGATTCTCGGGTCAAGTATGCGATGCAGAATGTTCGAAAGGAATACAATGCCAAGAATCGATCCCTTGGCGAGAACGCCACAGACCCAGAGACTGGACAGTATGGTATACAAGGTCTTGTTCGAGCCGCACGGAAAGCAGCCGACGAGGGAGACCAGGTAGCATTCAATGCATACGCCGCCCATGCTGCTTCGGGTGGCGCAGATGAATACAAGCTATTTCATACAAGTCTTCAAGATAGTCTCGACATGAAAAAACACAAAAAAATGTTTGATAACTCAATGGGATATACTTACTCAACAATGGGAGGCGAGCTGGCCCCAAAGAGCCCGGGCGTCGCATCTGTATTGCAAACTGGAAATTCTGGTATAGATATCCAAAATTACATGGAGAACGACCCGGGGCTACGTGAAATGTATAGCAAGGTTGGGGCCGATAAACACGCTTCTTACTCTTCGGATCAGGCAAAGGTTGCTGCACAATATGCAAATGATGATGTTCTTCGAGAACTAGTCGAGAATCCTGGCGGCAAACATTCACTTAGTCCGACCGCGAGAAAGGCATATACGGATGCATACAATGCCCGAGGGCTACGGCCGGCTGCTCCGCCTACGTCACCCCCCCCGACAGCACCAACACCGTAACATCGCCAGCAGCATCACAGCCGACAACGGCACGCGCGCCTGGCGGCGAGCAGTTCACACTGAATGATACCGGTCTGTTTGTCCCCGGGGGACGACCACCAAAGGTGCCTCGTCTCTAGACTTCTCGTCCCCAAACAGCTACAGGCTTCAAGCCACCAAAGGTTGAGTTTCTAATGAACAGTTCCTGGGTTGTGTGATGAGAATTCTGCAATAGCCCAGCTCGACTTTTCGTAAGTAGTTTGCCATACTAACCAGTAGAGGCGTCGCTCTTGCTGCATAGCTTGGGCCGCGCCTCTTTTTTGTTGGAGTATAGAGACTGTAGCCACTTTGGACGATATAACTTTATAAACCCTTGACTGTGTTTATAAAGTTAAGGTAATGCGTAAATGAAAGCAAGAGACTCACTTGGTAGCTGCAACGATCTAGCTACTGACAAGTTTGATCTGCTTACCAAGCACACTAGCGATACGATTAACTGTATTGACGGTCGGATTAGCTATGCCGCTCTCAAGACGGGCGATAACTGTTCGATTGACGCCGGCTCTTTGAGCCAGCTCTTCTTGGGTAAGTTTGCTTTTTAGCCGAGCGGCGATGAGTTCACTCGCCAAACGATATTCCGGCTCAAGAGCTTCGTAAGCTTCCTTGAACTTCGGGTTTTTCATGAGCTCTTGCTTGTGTTCTTTCCAGGTAGTCATTGTACTATCTTCTCCTCAGATAGAGTGTATCATATATGCAACAATGATGTCAAGAGGGGTTGTAGCTTTTGTGTTACAGTGCTTTCAACTCATCTTGACGAGATCTGGCAATATTTAGTTCCTTTTTTGGAGTAGTTTGGCTTTTCTTAACAAAACCATGCAAGAGGTAGATTCGACGATCTTTAACAAAAACATAAAAGATACGCACCTCCTGCCTGCCACGACCACTACGCACCCGTAACTCCATAAGGCCATTCCTAAGCGGTTTAGCATGAGGCATGCCAAGATCGTAGCCATATCGCTCAAGAAGATCGAGGTTATGGCCTAATTTTGCCTGGTCAACCGCTTGTAGGCTATCTATGAAATCCCTGACAACTTCTTGTCCTGACGGTGTAGTATAGTATTCAATTTCCCATTTCATATCCGTATTATACCTGAGAATAGCCAACTAGCCTCCTGAGGTGAGATCTTGATGCGGTACGGTGGCATTTTTTTAACAACCCGCTCATGCTATACTAACCCCATATGGCAACGTATAAAGTACCACAGGATGTTGAGGCGGAGGACAAGCTCCTCGGGCCGTTTTCGTTTCGGCAGTTTATCTACCTCATCGTGACAGCGCTTGCGCTGTTTCTCGCCTACGGACTGTACCGACTGTTTTGGGGGCTTGTTATCATACCACTGCCGATAGCGCTGTTCTTCTTGGTACTTGCGCTGCCGCTAAAGAAAGATCAGCCCATGGAAACGTACCTAACGGCTATAGTCCGGTTCCTTTTGAAGCCGCGGGTCAGGCTATGGGATCCGGAAGGAGATATAAGTCTGGTTGAGATAACTGCGCTGAAAGTTGCGGAAGGACCGGCACTAAAGGATTTTTCTGGGCAGGAAGCATCACAGCGCCTACGGTATCTTTCGCAGATAGTCGACACCGGCGGCTGGGCCAGCCGGGGGCTGACATCTCCGCTTGATAACCTAAGTCTCAGTGACACGCTGGTTGCGGAAGCCCAAAGCGCGGAAGATATACTGGATAACGGCGGTGCAGTTTCGCAAAACATCGATACGATGATCGCCGAAAGCGACCAGGCGAGAAAACAGGAAATGCTACAGACCATGCAGGCAAATCTACAAGCCGCTGCTCAGCAGCCAACTCAGCCCCGGGTAGCACCGACCGCTACAACTCCAGTACCACCGCAAGAACCGGCAACTCCCGACCCAGTACAAAGCGTTGTTTCTCCGGACCCGACAGATCATGTGGTATATAACCCATATCCATCCGCCATTCACCAAAAAGTCATTCGACCCGGCGGCCAAGATGTCACACCCAGCCAACCAGCACAACCGCCCGCCATACAAGCAGCGCCAGCAAAACAAGCACAAGCACCTAGCGAAGAAACCCTCTCTCCTGATATAATGAGACTGGCAACAAGTAAAGACTTGTCGATCAGTACTATCGCTCGTGAGGCAGAGCGGCTCCACAAAAAACATCTCGAAGATGAGGAAGTCGTCGTTTCGCTCCGCTAGCGGCTGGTCCGAGTGGGAACTAGCTTAAGCTCATGAATCCAAATACTCAACAACAACCAACACCTGCCCAACCCGGCACGGCGCCAACATTGCCGCCATTACCAGCTGCTGCCACAAATCAGGCGGGAGCTTCTCCAAGTCAGGCCGGAACCGCACAGCAAACGCCAAAAAACCCTGCACGCAACCCAAATAGCACGCAAAACACGCTACTCATCTCCGAGATCCGCGAAAGCATGCTCATCATGAACGACGGTAGCTTCCGAGCAGTTGTTACCTGCGAGTCGATAAACTTTGACCTCATGAGCGGGCGTGAACGAGAAGGGGTAGAGTATAGTTATCAGAGTTTCCTGAACTCGCTTTATTTCCCGGTGCAGATTTTCATCCGCTCTGAGCGCGTCGATATCGGTCCCTACTTAGAAAAACTAGTTGACCTGCGTCGTTCGCAGGACAACATGCTGCTCGGCATGCTCATGGAAGACTACATAAACTTCATAGACGACTTATCCCGCGAGACAAACATCATGGACAAGCATTTCTATATCATCGTGCCATACTTTGCGACCGGTGATCTCAGCGCTTTAGCCGCCGCGAGCAAAAGTATCTTTGCGGCTTTCGCAAAACCACAGGAGCAACAGCACATCAAGATAGACCAAGCGGCCTATACGAAGGCGAAAGATGAGCTGTCCAACCGAGCCAACGCCGTCATGTCAGGTATGTTCCAGATGGGAGTCAAGGCACGGCAACTGGACACGAATGAACTCAGTACGCTGTACTACAACACTTACAACCCAGATACTGCCATCCGTGAAGCTATCACAGATCCAAACGCTTTTGTTGGTACGTACACACAAAAGGGTGCCGGAGTGCCGCCAAGCCAAAACCAGACGGGAGGATTCTAGATGGGACTGTTTGGTGGTAAAAAACAGAGTGCCATAGACATCGCACAGCAGCAACGCGAACGCGAGCAGCAGGAGATAGAGGCTGAATTTGTCAAAGGCATCACGACACTCCGCGATATCATCGCACCGAGCTCTATAGAAATTCAGAGCAGCTACTTCCGGCTCGGAACACGGTACGGCCGAACACTTTATGTCTACGGCTATCCGCGCCAGATTTATACGGGCTGGCTGAGTAGTATTATCAACGTTGACGAAGTTATCGACGTCAGTATGTTCATCTACCCAGTTGAAAGCCAGGTGGTCCTCGACAACTTGCGCAAAAAAGTTGGTCAGCTTGAAGCTAGCATGTCTATCAACGCCGAACACGGTAAGGTTCGCGACCCAGCACTCGAAGCGGCCATACAGGATGCCGAAGAACTGCGCGACCAGCTCCAGGTCGGCGCCGAACGGTTCTTCCGCTACGGGCTATACATCACCCTCTACGGCGAAAGCCTGGACGAGCTCAACTTTGTTCAGCACAAAGTCGAAACCATCCTCGGTCAACAGCTCGTACTAAGCAAGGTTGCCTCTAGTCAACAAGAGCAGGGACTTAACAGCACCATCCCGCAGATGACCGACCAGTTGCAAATTCGTCGCAATATGAATACTGGTGCCGTCAGTACAAGTTTTCCATTTACTTCTGCTGACCTGACGCAAAACAACGGCATCCTGTACGGCATAAACATGCATAACAACGGCCTCGTCATCTTTGACCGTTTCTCTCTTGAAAACGCCAACATGGTCGTGTTTGCAAAGTCCGGCGCCGGCAAATCATTTACCGTGAAGCTTGAGGCGCTACGCACTATGATGATGGGGGCGGACATACTCATCATCGACCCGGAAAACGAGTACCAGAAGCTCGCAGACGCCGTTGGCGGTAGTTATATTCGCCTGAGCCTCAACTCGGATGTACGTATAAACCCGTTCGACTTGCCACGCGTTATCGACAGCGATGAGGCCGACGACGCTCTTCGCGCCAACCTCGTTACTATGCACGGTCTGCTTCGACTCATGCTCGGCGGGGCCAGTGCACAAATTCAGGGCGGCGGCTCAGCTATGTTGCCGACGCTCAGTCCATCCGAAGAAGCCGATCTTGACCAGGCGCTTATCGACACATACGCTAGAGCTGGCATCACGTCCGACCCACTTACGCACAACTCACTGCCACCAACTATCAACGATCTCTACGAGACACTGCTTCACATGGGCGGTAGTGGTCCGCAACTTGCGCAGCGCCTCCGCAAATACACCACCGGTACCTTTGCCGGCATTTTCAGCCAGCAGAGCAACATCGATATCAACAACACCATGGTGGTGTTCAACATACGCGACCTCGAGGACGAGCTCCGACCAGTTGCGATGTATATAGTACTGAGTCACATATGGAACCGGATCCGCACCGAGCAGAAAAAACGCATGCTTATCGTTGACGAGGCTTGGCAGCTTATGAAATACGACGACTCGGCAAACTTTATGTTCTCTCTCGCAAAACGTGCCCGCAAATACTACCTCGGTCTTACAACCATCACCCAGGATGTCGAAGACTTTATGGGCAGCAAGATGGGCCGCGCTATCGTCGCAAACAGTTCTATGCAGCTACTTCTCAAACAGTCGACCAGCGCCGTCGATGTACTATCGGACGTCTTTAAACTGACAGAAGAGGAGCGAAAGCGCCTGGCGAACTTTCCGGTCGGACAAGGGCTGTTTTTTGCCGGTCAGAACCATGTCCATCTACAGATCGTCCCGAGCCCAACAGAGCAAAGCCTTATCACGACAAACCCGCAGCAACTTCAGCAGATGCAGGCATACCAAGAGCAACAGCAGGCTCAAGCAGCGCAAACTATGTACGAACAGCCTCCGACTCCTCAGGATCAAGTTCAGTAAGGTGATACAATAACGGCATGGTGCTTGACACAAAAGAGGAAGCGACACCAGAGGGCAAGGAAGCCGACAGCGTCTCTGACTCCGGTATAAACCAACCGGAGAGCGACGATTCACGCGAAAGCATAAATGCCCTTGAACAAAACGCGAATGGCCCCTCTGGTAATTCCGATGCGAATGAAGATATCTTCGGATACCTAAAAAACCGCGGTCTCATGTCGGACGAACCGCCAGCGAAGAAGAAAAACTGGTTTTCGCGCCACAAAGGAGCTGTTGCAGGCGGGGGGAGCGTTATCATTTTGCTTGGTGGATTCTTTACATTGGCCGCACCCCTGAAGCTACAAGGGATAATCGAAGCCGTCACTGGCACAGGCATGGGGCGTATCGAAGGGTATATAGAGAAACGAACTCAGAAAATTGTTTTTCAGGCTATATTTCACAATATTGGAGTTGAGGATCGAAATCTTGTTAAAGGCGGTAGCCTTATTAGTCGTATCGCCAAAACAATGACGACCAATAAGTTTGAGGAGCGGCTCGCTAAAAAGGGAATTACATTTGTAGCTAACAAAGAAGGTGGAAAAGTGGTTTCGGTATCCATACGACTCATCGGAGATAACACCGACGAGGCCAAAAAGCTTCTAAAAAAAGCCTTCAAAAACGCTGATGATCTCGAAGCTGCTCTTGCTGAGGCCCCCGTAACAAGAAAGATCATGAAATCTATCATCAAAGAAGATTTGGGGGTATGGGGATTCCTTGTGCGAGGAAAAATGACTCGGTGGATGATGAGCTACCTTGGCGTGAAACGTTTTGGGACCGCCAAAACAAACGACGCAGCAACACCTGAAGAGAAAATGAAAACCGCAGCACTTGACGATGTCGCGGATAGTTTAGATTCTCAGGGTAGAGCTATAGACCAAGCAACTGATGTTATGGGTACCGCAGAAAGACAATTGAGCAATGAAGCTGGCGAGGTCGCCTCGGACTCGGCAAAGGCGGCGTCAAAAACAAGTGTTCGCGAGGCGTTGACAGAGACTGCCGACGTAGCTCGTACGACAATCAGAGAGACAACCAGTGGCGCCATCACAAAGGTGGTGCTCGAGATCGGCACAAAACTGGGGCTCAACGTAAGCGAGACTGTTGCTAAAAAAATTGGTACGAAAGCCATCCCGGTCTACGGCTGGGTTGTTGCAGGTGCAACCGCCGTAGTGTTTGCTCACTGGGCATATAAGAATGTTGAGAATGGCAAGGTGGCTCGGGCAATCGCCACGCCGGCGGCTATCCTTATGGGTAGTATCTATTCAAAGTGGGGCGGCATAGCAACTCAAGCAAAACTCGGAACACTAGATACTGACTTGATTAACTACTATGCGCCATTTCTCGATGGGGTTGAAACCTCCTCTGGGTGGAACTGTATCGATAAAAATTGGCAAACAGACTGCGACAAGACTGGCGAGCCTCTGTACAAAAAACTCAACGAAACCAATCCCGAGGCCGTCAAGGTAATGCTCGACATCATGGGTGGCAACACCCTACTCAATTTCTGGAACGGATGGCAGTTTGGATGGGACTTCAGTCCTAATTATCTACTTGCCCGTCTTATCTACAATATAGACGACGCGATAATGGGCCTTGCTATGGATGCTATCATCGGTCAGATCCAGGGCGCCTTTAATGTAGCTTCTACCGTAGCTAAAATTGGACTCGGAGAAAAAGCTGTCGAAGATATCAACGCAAATGTTGAGCAAATACTTGGTGGTATGGCTCAGTTTGCAATGCAAACCATGCTGAATGTCTTCGGACTCAATGTCAGTATGCTTTCCGGCGGCAACCAACTCCTCGATATACTACTTAACGGTTCGGTGTATGCCGGAAACCGCTACGCCGAGACTTCGCTTGGGTTACATGAAATCGATTCTAAAACTGGATCCCTCCAACTACAGCGATACATAGCTGAACAAACCGAGTACGATAAGAGTCAAGGGGCTTTGTATGCTTTGTTCAGCCCCGATGCGAGAAACTCTGTCACCTCTCGTCTAATAAGCAGGACTTCTTTCGGTGGCGGCATGGCAGCGACCGCTTCAAATGCAGTTGCAAGCCTCTTTGGTCTTGTCAAAAGTACGCCAAGCTCGCTTGCAGATATCGTTACAAATAAAACCAGTGCAGCCTCGTTCACGAGTCCGGAAGCAGTGCTTAACGCAGTTTCCATCGGTATGACCGATGCTGAATTAAATGCTCCCGTAAATCCAAAGGTGAGTAGTGGTGAAACATGCGCCACAATCGACGCCGGTGATACGGTCGCAAGCTGGTTTGGTATAGATACTACGGAGTATGAAGGTTTTGACAACTGTAAGATTGACAGTACCGTAGCAGAAAGTATCCTCTGTTCGATGGATGAATCCATCCGAGAAACCGCACAGTGTAACCCTGATGCTGGTGGTGCCAGCATCGCAACGGCTACGGGTAGCTGTGCTAACGGTAATATTATCGATAAAATAACGAGGGGCTGGGACAGAAGCGGTAATCAAAAGTCCATCACTCTGTGCGCGATCCCAGGAACAGATATGAGCACGATGCCGCATTGGTCGGATCCGCGCTACGAGGGCACCTCCGCCAGCAGTATCACCGAAATCGCCGTTAACTCCGAAGCTGCCAAATCACTCGCCACGATAGTCGAGCAAGCCGGAAAAGACGGTGTTAAGCTTTCCGCGTCTGTTGGATACCGAAGCCTTTACGAACAATGCTCTATAGTCATGAAACCAGGAAACCTCGGGAAGCGTCCGAGCGTCTGTCCGGGTTGGATTACGGCCATCCCTGGAAACTGGACCTCAACTGCCGTATATTCAAATCATATGATGGGATACTCGATAGATTTTTATGACCAAAGTGAGAAATGGATGCGCGCTTGTGTGCATGACAATACCAGCACATATAAAAACGCAACTGATGGGGAAGCCAATAATCGCTGTTACGGATTCTGGGATGATGTATATCAAAAACAAGGGTGGGATGGCGCCCATTTTACCTATGATCCATAAATGAAAGAGATAAGCATGAAACCATCGGTACTACGTTTTAAAAACAACCCGCTTCGCCTACCAGCGATGCGCTTTTCATGGCGTCTCATTGCTTTGAGTATTGTATTTTCTTTCACCACCCTTATTCAGCCTCTTATATCTACCTCAACAGCGCTCAATATGACAACCGCTGGTCTTGTTGTTGGTTCGTATAACGTCCTTCACTGTTTCGATAAAGGTGGCAAAAGCTATAAAACACGAATGAAATCTGCTGCTGCCAATATTCAATCACTTGGCTTCGATGTTGTTGGCCTCCAGGAACATAACTGGGAGGATTGCCGTGGAGACCTTTTGAGCGCGCTCAACTCAACTGGTGATGTATGGAAAGAAAGTACCCAGGTTAAAAAATATGGAATGGATCAGGTCACGATAGTATGGAATTCGAGTGTAGTTACGATGACTAGTCAAGAAATCGTCGACATAGACACGCCGAGCAATACGAAACCAGAGTATCACAAAGGCCACAGCGCAAGCGTCAATGGAGGTACTAGATTCGCCCATGTAGTACACTTTACCGACAGGAGCGGCCGGGCATTTATCGTAGCAAACGTTCACCTTGCCACTAAGAGCGAAGAAACTGCCGCCAACCATCGAAAAATGGAAATTAAAAACCTGATGAATAAACTCAAATCAGAAACTGTTCCCGTGATTATCACCGGTGACATGAACGCTGCAACCGGAAACAACAAGAAAGCTAAGCGTTCTCAGTGGAAGGCTTTTTACGACACAGTTGCTGAGTATGGGTATGGTGTAGCACACGACGACGCCGCAATAAAACAAAACGAATCCATCGCAAGTATCGGCAACAGTAAAAAATCAGCTAACACGATCGACCAAATTTTTTACAAAAATGTATCCGCGCCGTCGTATTACGAAACATTTGATTGCGTCTCTCAGGGAGATGGACTAGGTAGTTGCGCGTCCGACCACCATCCAGTTAAAGCTGTGTTTAACGACCTTAGTGGCAGCGGTGGAAACATGAACTGTGTCACTACTACAAACACAGACCCGTTGTCGCTGAACCGAACAAACGCGGATAAAGCTCTCAACAACATGCTTTATACCAGCGGAGGGGTAGTCTGCTGCAATAGTGGAACAGGCTCGTCGTCGCTCATCGGTGATACGAACGCAGAAAAAGCTTATAATTTCCTCATCACGACACCTATATCAACAAATAACAGCCGGCCTCTTTCACAAGCCCAGGCGGCGGGAGCTGTTGGTAATTTTATGTCTGAGTCGGGCGGCCACACTTATGACTTAAAACCTGACTATACATCACCGTATGGTATAGTACAGTGGCTCGGTACGAGATGGACAAACCCGAAAGCGAAGACGATAACCGGTCTAAAGGAGTTTGCCGCAAGCAAGGATACTGACTGGAAAGATTTGAAGATTCAGCTGGAATTCGTGGTCTATGAACTTGAAAATGCGGAATCTGCTGTCGTTAAAGACTCGGCGTTTCAGTCGGCTACAAACGATGTCTCTGGCGTACAGAAAGCAGCTGAACGCTGGGATACACTATATGAACGCTCTGGTGGCGGTGGTGTGTCTAAGCGTAAAGATAACGCTACACGTGTATTTAACGATTTTGCCGGAATTGATTCGCCAAGCAATAATAATGATGAAGTTATCGATGAGGATGATGAAGATGATGATGAGTTGGACACCGACGTATCAACTCTCTCATCGACCACAAATCAAACTGGCTGCTCAACATCTGCTGGTGACTATGTATTTCCACTTCAAGGAACAAAATCTCAGGTTCGCACCTGGGGTAATGATCCGGGCACAACCGAGTGGAAGTCTGGACGCTACCACGAAAGTGTTTTCGAGGGTTATTATGCTGTCGACATCTTCGCACCCGAAGGAACACCAGTCCTTGCTTTCCGGGCAGGAAAGGTCATCGGTACACCGCATATTGACAGTATGGGTGCGCTTAGTATACAAATTATAGATTCTGAAGGGTATACATACTACTATCAACACTTAAGCCAGTCACGCGGAGCTCAAGTGAAGGATAAGGATACTGTGGAGGCGGGGACTGTTATTGCATATGTTGGTAACTCAACAGAAGCATGGGGCACGGCTCCACATCTTCATATAGATAAGTCAAAAAATCCCGGTGAAGGGGGGAGAGGTACTTGCACGGCATCAAAGAATTTCTGTCCGATCGCTAAGGAGCATCGATTTGCCGAAATTGTTACAGAACTACGCGATTCATATGAGAAACTGTCAGATGTTAGTGCATCAAGTTTATAGGAGGAGTGATGTTATACGAGTGGATACGAGATCATAAAAAATTAGCCTTACTTATCGGCGCAGGTAGTCTTATTTTATTATTAGTCATCATCGCCTTATTGACACATTTTTTCGAAGGTGACAATCCTGCACACGAAGAGCCAGAAATGAAAGCAACTGTTATTGTGTCAAATGTTGATATTCTATATAACAGCTTCTCCGATTATACAATAGGCTACATCCTAAACGCGATAAACGCTGCGCTTGCAAAAGATATGTCTATGAAAAACGGTAGTCCGGCAAATGAGGATAAAATTCCAGCGGTTGACTCGATAAATGAAGAATTATACCCAGCAGTCGACAAAGGTGGGTATTTGTTGACGATTAAAAATAATACTGTGAGTGATTTTAGTGACGACTGGGGAATATGGAAAACGTTTACTATTGTGGTTAATGATGGTCGGTCTTTCAAAGTTGATGTCGCGCTCGGTGCACACAACCGAAATAATGATGTCGGTTACACGAAAATTTCCGTTACAAAAATCTAGATTAGCCTGATTGTTGTCGTATTAGTTTTGTCCGAGTTGTGTGTCGTCGTGATAATCTTCTGAACACCGTCCATATTCGCAAGCACTGTTTTTTGCCGCTTTTCATCCAGTTCAGAAAACACATCGTCGAGCAAAAACAACGGCGTTTGTTCGAGCATAGTACTAAGATGGGCGAGTTCTAGTTCTTTCAGGGCAAGTACCAGTGTTCGTGTCTCACCACGCGAGGCGGTCTGTTTAGCGGGTTGTTTGTTGATATGCAGCTCAACATCATCCCGGTGTGGTCCGACGCTTGTTGTGCCGCGAAATCGATCGTGCTCTAGCGCGTGAGCAAGCGCGCTCGCAAGACGTTGATTGTCGCCCCTTACTTTTGCAGCATAGTGTATGGACGCAGTCTGTTTCTTGCCGGCAATTTTGGAGTACACCTCGGAAATTGTTTTATTTAGTTCCCCAACTAGACGCATTCGGGCCGCCTGCACTAGCGCGCCATACTCCGCGAGAGCAACATCCCACACAAACACCGCATCACGCAGCGCTGCAAGCGAAAGTCCCTGCCGAAGTATATTGTTGCGCTGAAGGAGCGCGCGTTCGTACCGCGCAAGCTGCGCCCTGTACGTCGGTTCAGTTTTTATAAGTATCCCGTCGAGATATGCACGCCGAAGACTCGGTGAACCATGTATCATCAGCATATCGTCAGGCTCAAACAGGACTATCGGTAGTTGATGACGGTATGTAAAGCGCTTTTCTATCATATCGTCGAGAAGGATAGTTTTACGAACAGTTTGCATGGGCTGATACCGCACCTCGCGGTGATGATTTCCATACTCTCCACTCACCCGAAACCACGCTTCATCATATCTTACGAGATCTGCGTCTGAGTCGCGAAATGATTTACCCGTATATAGAACATATATCGCCTCGAGAAGATTTGTTTTTCCAACGCCATTATGCCCAGTAATAACCGTTACATCGGGTGAAAAAGTAAACTCGCGCTCGGTGTACGAACGAAAATTATTCAGCAGTATGCGCTCAAGAACCATACTAGTTATTATAATAGTATAGCCTTACTAGTACCTAGCTTTTGAGCGGCATAACGATGTGCTGGTAGCTGTCGTCGCCAACCGGACGGATAACACAGGGAGCAAGTTTGCCGCTAAAGCCAAATGTGATCGTGGGCGATTCGACAGAACCAAGTGCTTCAAGAAGGTATCGCGAGTTAAGCGTCACTGAACCTTCGCCGTCAACTTCCGCTTGAGCTTCCGACGTATTTTCACCGAGTTGCGAGGCTATAGAGTGGATGGAAACTGATTTGTTCGTCGTGTCGGTGTGGATAGTCACGCTACCGCCGCTTTCACGGGCAAATAAACTGGCGATTTTAGTAATCCTCACTAGTTCCGCAGTCTGCAGTGTCGCTGTAATCTCAGTTGTTTTCGGAATAAGCTGCTGGTAGTCCGGGAAGTTTCCATCTATGAGCCGGCTAGTTATCTCAACATCGCCCGCAAGAAATCGAACCTGAGAGTCGTCCAGTAACATCGTTACTTCTTCGATATCATCTGGGATAACCCGCGCAACTTCCTGGAGAGTAGATGCTGGTATAAGCGCTTTTATAGTTTCATCGGTTGATACTAAGCTCCGTTCGGCGAGGCGATAGCCGTCTGTTGCTGCAAAATACAACTTACCTGCGTAACTGTGACACAACACACCAGTTAGTACCGGCCGTGTGTCATCATGAGATGCGGTGATGATCGTTTGAGCGATAGCTTGCTTGAGAAGCCCGCTCGGCAGAACAACCGTGTGAGCTGGAGTTATCGTCGGAAGAGTAGGGAATTCATCCGAAACAACACCGTTGATGGTTGATTTGTAGTTACCAGAGCCGATATCCAACTTACTTCCATCCACCTTCAAAACGACATTATCTTTTGGGAGGTTGTTCACAAACTCGCTCACAAGCCGCGCGGGCACGGTCAGTGTTCCTTCTTTTTCAACCTTCGCGCCAACAAAATACACCGAGGCTATCTCCAGGTTTGTCGCCGCTACGAGCAGCCGGTTTTTTTCTGTTCGAAGGAGAATATTCGACAAGATAGGCAAGGAGGTTTTACTGCTCGCGACTCGGTTCACCGCGGCAAGAGCTCGGTTTAGGTTTTCCTGGGTAACAGTTACTTTCATTGTTATTGTCCTTTCTTATATATAAACAATAATAGTAATAATAACGACTGTGGAGAAGCGGATAACTTACTAGTTGACCACTGTTTTTTCGATGAATTTTCCTGTGGAGAACCATGCTGATATTGTGCGGATAGTTGAGCGGCTGTTTGGGATAAAAAGCGGAAAACTACCAGCATCCATCCCGAAGCATCCAACCTGCGGACAAACTGTGGATACATACCCACAGGATTATCCCACAGGTTATTCACAACATATACACACCTATTCATATAGACGCTCCCGGATATCCGCTACTTGTTCTCGGGTCACAAAGTCGAGTTTTATCGCTTTTTCGATCTTTTCAACAGAGTGGATAGCAGTTGTGTGATCTTTGCGGCCAAGTTCAACGGCGATGCGCGGGAAACTAAGGTGAAGCTCGCTACGGAGCAGGTACATAGCGATTTGACGCGGTACAACGATATACTTATCTCGCTTTTCACCGAGAATTTCTTTTTGCTCTATACGGAAATACTTAGCAGTTTTATCGACGATTTGCTTTGGTGTGATGTGATGCGGCCTAGTTTGCCGTATGTTGCCGAGAAGGCCGACCGCAGTATCGACGTCCGGTGAAAGTCCACGAACCTCGCAAAACGCAAGCAGCTGGTTGAGAGCGCCTTCAAGTTCGCGGATGTTTGTGTTGATGTTCTCCGCGAGGTAGGTCACGGTATCATTCTCAAGTTCAACACCACTGAGAGCCGCCTTGGCACGGACGATAGCGATACGGGTTTCAAGGTCAGGCATTTGTATATCTATCGTCATACCCCACTCGAACCGGCTGCGAAGCCGTTCAGTCAGGGTTGGGATGCTTTTGGGCGGCTTGTCGGAACTGAGGATAATCTGCTTGTTCAGCTGATGGAGGTGGTTAAAGGTATGGAAAAACGCCTCTTGGGTAGCTTGTTTGCCGGCTATAAACTGCACATCATCCACGATAAGTACATCCACAGAACGGTACTTGTCAGAAAACCCCTTTTTCTTGAACTGTACATAGTCGAGAAATTCGTTAACAAACGTTTCCGAACTGACATATAGTACGCGGTTTGCTGGTGTGCGGCGTTTTATCTCGTTACCAACCGCCTGGATGAGATGGGTTTTACCGAGTCCGGCTCCTCCGTAAATAAACACAGGATTATACTTTGTTCCCGGTGAAGTGCTTACTGCTTGGGCGGTTGCGTATGCGAGGTCGTTGCTTGACCCAACCACAAAGTTCTCGAATGTATAGCGGGGATTCAGGCCGTCACCGACCGGTGTAGTAGGAGCGGTTTTTTTGACCGGCCGTGCGGCGATCGTTTCGGCAAGAGGAGTTGCTTCTTGCCGCGACCGTTTGGGCTGTTCGGACTTTATAACGTAGTTGACTCGTTCGGTTGCTATACCATTTTTCTTCAGTGCGGCGATGACCTGCGGGTTAAATTTTGACTCGAACTGTTGTTTTGCGAACACATTCGAAACAGCAACCGAAAATGTCCCATCGTCGCTGATGATAACCTCGGTCGGTTTGAACCAGGTGACAAATACAGCATGCGAGACGGACGTCTCGATCTCTCCGAGCACTGCCTGCCAGATGGCGTGGTTCATTTTCTCTCCCATACTCCCCGCGTCACAGTTAGCTTATCTACCCACTACTATAGAGGAAAACATGAGTTTTCCACAACCCCTATATCTGATATCAAAACACGGGTACAAAGACAGGTGGTTTATACACAATTTTTTGCTACATCTGTTAAACCTGTGGAAAAAGTAGTAATTTTGGTGGATAAAAATAAATACAGTCAACGAAATGCAGTAAAAATCAAGTCAGAACACGCCTATGCTTGAGGTGAAAGCGTATCTATGGTAGGATATACACCGATATGCCAAAACGTACGTACCAACCAAAAACACGACGACGGTTCCGCGTGCACGGATTTCGTGCCCGTATGGCTTCAAGAGCAGGACGACTAGTGCTGAAAGCGCGCCGACTAAAAGGCCGCAAAAAAATCAGCGTATAGAACCGACGTTTACTAAGATGCCCCGGTTTCTTAAAAAGATGCCGGAGTGTTTGTATAGTGGTATGCTAGAAAAACCATGATAAGCGCATCGTATCGATTCCATGGCCACGGTAGTTTAAACTACTTGTTCCGCAACGGCACCACAACACGTGGTGCGCGGTTGCTCGTTAGGGCCGTACCGAACCGCCGGCGCGAAACAAGTCGCGTATCAGTTGTTGTTGGAAAAAAGGTTGCGAAATCCGCTGTTGTGCGAAATAGAATTCGCCGGCGAGTTTATGAAGTTATCCGTACACACTGGGATGGCGTAGCCGCGCAGACCGACTTTGCCGTAACAGTGCTGAGTGCCGATATGGCTGTACTTCCTGCTTCTGACGTGCAGCAGGCCGTGCTCGGCGTGCTGCGCCGTGCTGGTATCTATAAAACAGGGAAGAAGTCTGATATAGTAGAGTAAGTTATGAACATTTTTGATCTATTGATTACCCAGCCTATTTTTAACTTGCTCGCTATCATCTACGGGCTGTTGCCCGGCTCTGACTTTGGTGTGGCGCTCATCATCTTTACAGTTCTAATCCGTCTTGCGATGTGGCCGCTGATAAAAAAACAGCTACACCAGACAAAGGTTCAACGTGAAATTCAACCCGAACTAAAAAAGATCAAACAAAAAGCAAACGGCAACAAACAGCTCGAAGGTCAGCTCATGCTCGAACTGTACCGCGAAAAAGGGGTGAATCCCATGGGGAGTATCGGTACCTTGCTCTTGCAGCTGCCGATTTTCATAGCCCTTTTCAACGTTATTCGTATCATCACCCAGCACCGCGATCAGATTGAGCATTGGACGTACGGATTTGTTCAAAACCTCGGACCGATTCATGACATCATCAACAACGCCGATCACTATTTCAACGAATCACTACTTGGTGTTGTAAATTTGTCAAAGACTGCAATTGAAAATGGTCAAATCTACTGGCCGCTTATGATTCTTGCCATTCTTGCCGCCGCACTCCAGTACTATCAGTCAAAACAGATATCACCGCAGCCCACAGAACACAAGCGTTTGCGCGACGTTATGGCAGCGACAGCGTCCGGTCAGCAGGTTGACCAGACGGAGGTAAGTGCCATCATGTCGCAGCGTATGCTGATTATCTTCCCGTTCATGACATTCTTCATCATGATTTATTTGCCGGGTGCTATCGCGCTATATACAGTCGTTGGTTCTATCGTGGCGATCATTCAGCAGCATTTCGTGCTGTCGAAAGATGTTGAAGAGATGAAAGTGCTTGCCGGACAGAAAACAGTCGCTGTACGGGAGAAAAATGCGCAGGAAGCGGTGGTGGTATCGACTCCGAAGCAGCGTGGCAAGAAGCGAAGTAAACGGAGGTAATTATGGACAGGGAAGAGTCAATTGCGTACGCGAAAAAATACATAGAAGATATCTTGTCGTTTTTTGGTTTAAACACTGACGTACGGGCCGGCGCAGACGAAGATGTTATAGAGATGAGTATACCGTCAACGCATCTCAACGCGTTTCTTATCGGCCAACACGGCGAAACGCTTCGCAATTTGCAACACCTCGTCTCCATGACGCTACACAGTCAAGAAGCTGAGTTAACACGTGTCAATATCGATGTTGCCGACTACAAACGACAACGTAACGACCGACTAGTAAGCCAGGTTGAAGGCTGGATAAAGCAAGTGCGTGACGGCGATAAACCACTCCATCTTCAGCCCATGAGCCCAGCAGAGCGCCGCGTTGTTCACCAGGCTGTTTCCGACTATGGCGATGTCGTAACAAATTCTGAAGGTGAAGGCAGGGATCGTCATATTGTACTGAGTAGAAATACTGCGGTTGAGGAGTAGGGACTTGATGTAACTAGCGACCGAATTATCGAATAGTTGATTTTATGTAGATAATTAAACGCTTGAGTAAATGAAGGGCTTTACCAAGCAAAAAAGCCAGTATAGGTACGCGTCGCACAACATTTGCAATTCGTTCCATCCACAATTTCTTGGCGCCAATATATTTTGAGTTTTTGGTAACTACCAAGTTATCATCATGGTTTTGTCGGATAAGTCCAAGTTTTTGACTAAGTGGTATTTTTTTTGCTCCAGCCACAATTATCCAGTACGACAACTGCCAGCGCCACAGCACCCAGTTGGTCAGATCATTGAGCTCGGGTGTCCTGTTATGGCCAGCGAACCTGTCAAGCTCCTCGGTATTTATACGGCGATAGTCTGGGGACAGCGATGAGCTACTAAAAACTCCTCCTTCATTTCCGGCAAGGTACCGATACGTAACATCGGGGATAATATTGAGCTGACGAACATGTTCCATATAGTGCAAGCCAAATATAAGGTCTTCGCCAAAACGCAAATCTTCCCGAAAGTGGAGATCGTTTGAGCGGATGATGTCTGCTCGAAATACCTTATTCCAGAGGTTATAGAGTGTTCCGTTAATGCCAAGCGAGCGAATCACAAACGGTTTTAATAACTCATAGTTGATTGACACTCGTTTTGGGGTCATGGTGGACTGTTTGGTGTGTTTTTTCGTATCTATTTGCCAGCCCGAAACGATCAAGTCACTGTTAGTTTTTTGGATCGCGTCAACTAAAATCTGCAGTGAGCCAGGCATGATATTGTCGTCAGCATCAAAAAAGATCAAGTACTCACCACTTGCCTTTTCAAGCCCAGCATTCCGTGCACTCGACGGTCCGCCGTTTTTCTTTGTAATAACTTTGACACGAGAATCTTTATTTTCAAGCTTCCGCAAAACCTCGGGCGTATTGTCCGTTGAACCGTCGTCAACCAATATCAACTCAAAATCATGGAACTTCTCATCCAGAATAGTCATCACAATATCCTGTACGGTATGTACGGCGTTATAGACTGGGATAATAATACTGACTAACGGTTTTTCCATCTCGATGACTTTCTGTGCAAACTCTAGTATCATTATAAGGCACATTATGAAAAAAGGACTTTTGGACAAAAAAAATCGAGTACTTCTATATGAACTCGTGAAAACCGACTTCAAACTTCGGTATCAAGGTTCATTCCTGGGTATTTTGTGGTCAGTTCTAAAGCCGCTACTGCTGTTCGCGGTCATGTATACAGTGTTTGTACGGTTTCTAAAGTTCACTGATGGTACGCCACAGTACCCCATGGTACTTCTCCTCGGTATTGCTCTCTGGGGTTTTTTCACCGAGGCGACAAATGTCGGTATGAAGTCCGTAGTTGATCGTGGCGATATACTACGCAAGATAAATTTTCCAAAGTACATCATCATCCTTTCGGCGATGATGAGTTCACTGATCTCACTGAGTATCAATCTGGTTGTTGTGATAGTTATAGCATCTCTAACCGGTGTTCAGTTCACGGCACTTGCATTGCTAACACCGCTCAGTATACTGCAGCTATTTCTACTCGCATTTGGCTTAGCGTTGTTTCTTTCGACACTCTATGTCAAGTTCCGAGACATTAGTCACATATGGGAGGTTGTACTACAGATACTGTTTTACTCAATGCCGATATTTTACCCACTAACACTTGTTGCGAGCTATAAAATTTTTGGTATCGAGGCGCAGCAACTTATGATGCTCAACCCTATAGCCCAAACCATCCAAGACGCACGCCACAACCTTATCTCACCAAATACGGTACCAACAACCTGGTCTGTACAGGACAATATCTGGGCTATGTTCATCCCAATCGTATTAACGATATTCATCATCACGGTCGGTGCGATATACTTCGCGCGTAATTCCAAAAAGTTCGCAGAAAACCTGTAGATTCGGGATTTGATTCCTAAATTAACATGTAAATTCCAGGCAGTTGGTTGGCTGAAAGCTTCTGCATCAGGGATACAAAAATGACAAGTTTGGAAAAAGTGAAAGTAAAATGCTTGAAAAAGTGAAAGTAAAATGCTTGAAAAAGTGAAAGTAGTATGCTAGAATAAGCGTTATGAGCAGATATTTACCAAGAATTACTGATATGGAGTTGAGCGAATCGTTAAAAGCGGCTGGTGCCGTGTTATTGCGTGGTCCTAAAGCTTGTGGTAAGTCAGAAACAGCAAAACAGAAAGCGAAAAGCATACTCCAGGTGGATAGAGATCCGCAAGTGGCACAGTTTATGGCTATAGATCCGAGTATCTTGCTGAGTGGTGAAACCCCAAGGTTGATTGATGAGTGGCAGTTTCAACCACGACTATGGGACTATGTGCGACACGAGGTGGACGACAGGTCCAATAAAGGTCAATTTATACTGACCGGTTCATCCAATCCAGGCGAAGAGGCTGTACTTCATTCTGGCGCAGGTAGATTTATTAGCTTGAATATGAGAACTATGTCGTGGCAGGAAATGGGCTACGCGGACGGCTATGTGTCTATCGAAGATTTGTTTGATGGTAAACCCATAACCCCCAAAGAATATAAGCTAGATATCGGAACTATCATAAATCGTCTAGTGGTTGGCGGATGGCCTGAGCTGGTCGGCTCGACCCTAGAGAGCGCGAGACGCATAAACTCTTCGTATGTAAAACTTTTGGCAGAAGTAGACATGAGTCGAGTATCAAATATTAAGCGAGATCCTGTAAAAGTTACGTACTTACTTCAGTCTTTGGCTAGAAACATATCAACCAATACCGATATCTCAACAATTATGCGAGATATAAAAGAGATGGACAACAACGATATATCTCGGCCAACCATTAACGACTACATAGATACTCTCGACAGACTAATGATTATTGAAAATCAACCAGCGTGGAATATTCATACACGTTCCTCTGCGCGACTGAGAAAAAGTTCGAAACTTCATTTTTCAGACGCGTCCTTAGCTATTGCGGCTCTCGGTTTAGATTCGCAATCACTGTTGAACGATCTCAATTACACTGGTTTTGTATTCGAGTCACAAGTTATACACGACCTTCGTGTATATGCTGCTAGGGTCGGTGGCGAAGTCTATTATTATCGAGACTCCTCCGGGCTGGAAGTTGATGCAGTTATTCAAAAGCCAAATGGAGATTCGGCGGTTTTCGAGATAAAACTGGGCGAAGGGTTTATTGAAGATGGTGCGAGAGCGGTTTTGAGGTTCGTAGACAGCATCAAAGAAACAAAAACCAGACGTATAGTTTCTAAAAATGTCATCACCGGATCCAGCTATGCATATACGCGACCAGATGGAGTGAATGTTATACCGGTAACTGCACTCGGCGTCAGGGGTTTTAGATAGCGGTAATACGGCAGGACTTAAGGTATACTATAGAGTGCAGTATGAGTAGGAAATCACAACCGAAATTGTCAGATATTGCTCTGGAGGTAAAGCATGTTAGCAAGAGTTTTCGCTTGCCGACGGAGCAAGCGAATGGTATCAAACAAGCGTTTATCAACCGCATGCGGGGTATCAAGGGTTATACTGAACAACATGTCCTTAAAGATATCAGTTTTACAGTAGAAAAAGGCGACTTTTTCGGGATAGTCGGTCGTAATGGATCGGGCAAGTCAACTCTTCTCAAGCTCATCTCACAGATATATGAGCCGGATGCAGGAGAGATAATCGTCAACGGCAAGCTAGTACCATTTATCGAGTTGGGCGTTGGATTTAACCATGAGCTGACGGGTCGTGAGAATGTTTACCTCAACGGTGCGCTACTCGGCTTTTCTCACGAAGAGATATCAGCGATGTATGAAGATATAGTTGACTTTGCTGAACTGCATGACTTTATGGATCAAAAGCTGAAAAATTATTCTAGCGGTATGCAGGTACGCTTGGCATTTTCTATAGCAATCCGCGCAGACGGTGCTATCTTGGTACTTGACGAGGTGCTCGCGGTGGGTGATGAGGCATTTCAAAAGAAATGTTACAGCTACTTCGCCCAACTACGTCGCAATAAGAGAACGGTTATTCTCGTTACTCATTCCATGGAGCACATACAGCAGTTTTGCACTCGAGCTATGATGATAGAAAAAGGTGAACTAGTGTATATAGGTAATCCTTCGCAGGTTGCTCAGGAATACCGTGAGTTATTTATGGATAAAAGCGCTATACAGCATGAACAATCCAAGGGTCAGATTGGTGATGGTTTAGCTGGCAATGATTATGTATCCGCTAAAGTAGATCTGCAACAAACACAGGAAAAACTAAAGTTTACTATCGCCACTAAGCTTGAAAAACAGTTTGATAGCAATGTTATCATTGCTTTTGGTATAGTCCGTGAATCAGGCGAACAAATATATAGGTGGGCGTCAGATGAGCAGGTAAAGGGTGGTATCAACCTAGATAATCTTAAGTTTAGTGTCGAAATGGATAATATTTTCCCCGAAGGCAATTACGGTGTGTTATTGGTTGTGAAGTCAAAGGATCGTAGTATTGATTACGGAACATTTAATGATATTTTAAAGTTTGAGATAAGCCCAAGATCAGATCATAAGTGGGACACTTATTGGAAGCCTGCCGAAAAGCTTACTATCATATCGAATTATAAGGAGGGCTAAAATGCTTTACACCACGGATAAAAATGCCCATATTGTACTGAGCTTATTGAAACAATATGGAGTAAAAAAAATAGTAGTATCACCAGGAACCACTAATGCACCAGTAGCGATGACTGTACAAAATGATCCTTGGTTTGAAGTATATTCTGTTGTTGATGAACGAAGTGCTGCTTATTTTGCGACTGGGTTATCCTTTGAATCTGGAGAGCCAGTTGCTTTGTCTTGCACCGGGGCGACCGCATCAAGGAATTACCTATCGGGTCTTACGGAAGCTTACTACCGACAGATCCCTATTATAGCCATAACCTCACAGCATCATACCTCAGATTATAGAAATATGGTTCCTCAAGTTACCGATAGGCGAGTTTCGCAGAATGATGTTAAAAAGTTATCCGTTATGCTTCCGTACATTAAAGATGATGAAGATCGTGAAGCTTGTGAGATATTAGTGAATGATGCGCTTATAAAAGCAACCAGCAATGGTGGTGGGCCAGTACACATAAATCTTCCGGTTGATTCAGGTTATGTATTTAGTGAAACACCGACCCTACCTGAGCCAACTAGAATCAATTATTACAATACAGTAAGGCTGAGTAATGATAAGATTACATTGAAGTCTGAACTTAGAGATAAGAAGATAGGTATATTCATAGGATCTCATAAGCAATTTACAACCAAGCTGGAGCATACGATGAATGCTTTCGTAACGACATATGACTGTGCGGTGCTCGCCGATCACACATCAAACTACACGGGTAAAAACAAGATATTAACAGGACAACTCTATGATTTGGCAGTATCAACAAATAGGCCAGATATCATAATAGATATAGGGTCGGTGTCGGGCGATTATTCGATATTCAATCTTGATGATGATATACCAGTATGGAGGATCAGTGAGGATGGAGAGATCCACAAAAGATTCCGTAAGAGTAGGCTTGAAAAGCTTTTTGACTGTTCAGAGGAAGCCTTTTTCGACACCTTGAGCGGCGGTCTGCGCAAGAAGAGCAGTTATTATAATAAACTCAAACGTGAAGTAGACGAAATTGTTTATCCGGAATTGCCGCTTTCGACAACATATATATCAAGTCAACTTGCTCGACATATTCCACGCGGATCTAGCTTGCATCTTAGTATTTTGAATAGCTTACGTAATACTAACCATTATGACCTTGATGGCTCGATTGTAGTTAACAGTAATGTAGGTGGTTTTGGGATTGATGGTCCGGTGTCTACTCTCATAGGGCAGTCTATGCATAAAAAAGATAAACTTTATTTTGGACTTATCGGTGATCTGGCGTTCTTCTATGATATGAATTCATTGGGTATTCGACATATAACGAATAATCTCAGGATTCTTGTTGTCAATAACGGTCAGGGAGTTGAATTTAGGTTGAATACAACACTTGAAAGCCAATGGAACGATGCAACAGATACTTTGATTGCAGCTAAAGGTCATAACGGCAAGGCTGAGGCATGGGCAAAATCTATGGGATTTGAGTACATAACTGCGTACGATAAACAACAATTCAATGAACGGATAAAAGATTTCTGCGACCCACAAGAATTCAATAAACCAGTTTTGTTTGAAGTATTTACAAGCGTTGCCGATGAGCAGGCTGGCTTTGATCTTATAAGAATGCAGTAAAAGGCTTACGTATGAAGAGAGCGTTATTACTCGGTGGTACAGGTGCGATGGGGGTGTATTTAACACCAGAACTGATCAAGCAAGGCTATACGGTTGATATTACGACTAGACGTGGAGGGAAGGCTGGGCTAAGTTTTAGATATATTGTCGGAGATGCTAAGGATGATACGTTTCTGAAGGCAGTACTACAACGTACACAATATGATGTAGTCGTTGATTTTATGGTATATTCAACGAAAGAATTTCAGGACAGAATTGATATGCTGCTACAAAATACAGGCCGTTACGTATTCTTATCAACCTATCGAGTGTTTGCAAACAACGATAGCGTGATTACTGAAAAATCTCCTAAACTACTTGATACCACTGATAATAAGGAGTATCTCAAGACTGACGAATATGCTCTAACAAAGGCACGTCAAGAGAATATCTTAAGATCCAGTAAACGCAACAACTGGACTATTGTTCGACCATCTATCACGTACTCCAAAGAGAGGTTTCAACTCGGAGTCCTGGAGGCTGATACATTTTTATACAGAGTTTTAACTAAGAAGCGAGTAGTATTTCCTGTTGAGATGCTTGATAAATATACAACAATGACTTGGGCAGGGGACGTCGCACGGATGATTGCAAAACTCCTCTTAGATCACAGTACTCTCGGTGATGACTTCAATGTTGTTACGGGGGAGAGCAGGACGTGGAGGGAGGTGTTAACATATTATCGGCAAGCTATCAATATCAAAGTGAAGTATGTTAAGCTTAATGATTTCTTAAAGATAAGTTCAAACAAATACCAGATACTCTACGATAGAATGTTCGATCGAATCATGGATAATACCAAAGTTCTTAAAGCAACCGGTATGAAACAAGAGGAGCTGTCTATCCTAAAAACAGGCCTACAAAGAGAGTTGGAGTCCTTCCTTCGGAGACCAAATAGTCTAACAGGGGGCAGTGTTGAGTTTCAGGAGGCGATGGATAATTTAGTAGACGGACGTCTTGTAAAGTTCTTACGAAGCACTAAACCGCGGACAAAACTAAAAATATTACGACAGAAACTTCGACCAAGAACAAGATTAAAATTGGTTTTGTGGCAACTTCATTCACTGGATACTAATAACACACAAGCTAAACCACCTACAGACTCAATCGTTGGTGTGGTTGGCCAAATGAGAAAAAATCGTCGCAAAGATGGACTCGTCATTACCTTGTCCACTATCTTTAATTACGGCAGCATTATCCAAAGGTATGCGCTAAAAGAGTTTTTGCGTAAAAAAAACTACGCTTTTGATAACGTGAGGATTTGGGACGAGTCTGATGATATTAACCAGACGATATTTACTCACATGGCTAGTTTTGTCGATAAATATATCGGCGGAGAACCATTTAATCCCAAAAAGATACTTGGATATAGAAATTATATTGTTGGATCTGATCAGGTATGGCGAAACTGGTTTGACGACTGGAGTAGATTCTCACCCTACTTTCTCAATTTTTTAGGGGATGATAAAAAGGCAACCAGGATTTCTTATGCCGCTAGCTTTGGGGTTGATAATCTCGACGAAGCAAATATCGGTAAAGAGGACGTTGCGTTGATAAAACCGTTGCTCAATAAATTTAACGCTATCTCGGTACGCGAAGAGTCGGGCGTTCGTCTAGTGAATGAAATTATCGGTAACAAAAAGACTGCAGTGAAAGTTGTTCTCGATCCTGTATTTTTGCTAGAAGCAGAAGATTATTCCAGACTCATTGATAATTTTAAATCAACCAGCAATAGTATTCAGAAAGTCTTTGGGTATATACTGGACTTCACCGATGGCAAAAGGAAAACACTAAAAGAGGTGTCAGAGAAGTATGGTGGGGGCTGTCAGGTTATAAATCCCCGATTTGATAAAAAATACGAACCTGTTGAAGAATGGCTGAGGGGATTTAGGGATTGTAGGGTTGTTGTCACCGACTCGTTCCATGGCGTAGTCTTATCCATCATCAACAATAAAGATTTTATAGCATTTAATAACGCTGATCGTGGAAGCGCAAGATTCACAACCCTACTTCGTCTATTTGATATCGACGAAGAGAGGCTGGTCACTGACAAGGACGAGGTGAATTTATCCAAATTACGTTCGATTAACTGGGATAAGGTAAATAAAAAGCTCACTATACTGCGAGAAGAGAGTGGTGATTGGCTATTAAAGCAGTTAAAGGAAAAAAGATGAAAAAAGATACCAGAAAAACGATCCATTATTGCTGGTTTGGCAGAAGTCCTTTGCCAGATAAAGCAAAACAGTGTATAGAGTCCTGGAAAAGATATATGCCAGATTGGGAAATAAAAGAATGGAATGAAAATAATTTTAACGTTAATTTATCCAAGTTTTCCAAGGATGCGTATAAGTCTAAAAAATGGGCATTTGTGGCAGATTATTGTAGGGTGAAGGTTTTGTATGACTACGGAGGATTATATCTCGATACTGACATGGAGATTCTTAAGCCACTTGATAATTTTGTAAGAGATGAGTTATGGTTGGGTTATGAAGATAGCGAGCAGTGTCGTCCAAATGCAGCTATCATGGGGGCGGGCAAGCCGAAAAATAAGTATTTGGGCAGATTGCTCGATTACTATGATCAACAAGGTGGTTTTTTTGAACAAGACATGTTTCGATATGTTATTCCAGATTTACTGAAACATGAGGTATTAGGCCGCTATCTTAAAATTAGGCATAAAGGTGTTGATATCTACGACGGTAAAATTTTTGTCTATGATGAAGAGTATTTTTATCCAATTCACTATGAAGGGATAAGAAAAAACTTCACAGATAATACAGCAGCAGTACATCAATGGGCAGCATCATGGCACGATCAAGCATCGCGAGAGCAGGAAGAAAATCTGCGAACAGAAAACTTGCGGCGAGGTGAGTTATTAAAAAGCCCAGACAAGGTAACGGTTATTGTTACTATTTATAATACCGAAACAACCTACCTTCAAAACTGTTTTGAATCAATACAAAATCAATCATTCAAAAATGTAGAGGTTATACTTGTCGATGATGGTTCTGGTAAAAAAACATCTCAGTTTATAGATAGCTGGGTATCTCGTCACGAATCTCTAGGGTGGTCGGTGATTCATCAGAAAAACACAGGATCATTATATGCAAGGAAAAACGGAGTTGAACAATCAAGCGGTAAATACATTGTTTTTGTAGACTCGGATGATGTACTTGACGAGAAGATGGTCGAAAAATTATATCTTGCTTGTATTACGAACAAGACTGAGATGGCAGTTTGTGAATTTGTTGAGTTTATCGACACGGATAACATAAGCAAAACACAAAATGAAAACGACTTAAAAATTACACATACCTTTGATAGATCAGAAATTGTCAAAGGGAGTCTGCGGGGCGGCTATCAACATCTAGGGATGCGTGCATGGAATGGTCCTATGTGGGCTAAGATGTATAAACAAACACTGCTAGAAAAAGTTGACTGGGAATGGGCAAACTATAGTTACAATGAGGACGAGTTTGTCTCTATCCAGACGAGCGTTATAACTAATGGTCTCAGTTTTATTCAAGAACAGCTTTATTGCTATCGAAGAGGCTTATCGACTAGCAAGGAAGGCCAGGCGGCGCAATACAATTACTATAATGGTGTGCAGATACCAGCACTACGAACCTTTGCCGATTTATACGTTAAGTTTGAGGAGTATCTCACAGCTAATCACATACGCTATGACAATCATGAGTTAGCTAAGGCTTATTGTGGGATGATGCAAGAAAAATTCTACTACATTACTAAGCACGGTTCTTTAAATAAAGACAATACAGCAGAGTTAAAGCGTCAGTCCAAAATGTTTCTGCCTATAATAAAAAATAATTCCATAATGACCACTGATACAAAAGCGGAAATGGTGTTGATCTACTGCTATCAAGATGGAGCAGGAATTGTTCGAAGGAAAAACGAGGAAATCGAACATTTACAATCCATAATATTATCGCAGAATGTAGAACTCGAACAGCTGAGAAAACCATCCATTAGGCTTGCGTCGCACAAGCTTGCAGGAGCAGTAAAGCGGAGACTCAAACGATGATTATTTATCTGATAAGATCACTGGCTGGAATAAATCTCGGTCTATGCTGGTCTGCTTCCCATTCAGTCCTGTAATAATCTACACCCAAGACCGTGATTTTATCGACGAAATAAGCCTTGGAGCCCTTGTTAATATTTTCAAAAACAGTACCAGTTAAGGGGTTTAGCTTCTTGGTATTGTTTGCTATGGTATATTCTTGTCTTGTAATTGACATAATTGGTATATCAATTATGTCCGAAGTCGGAATACCGTGAAGGTTATTTTGATCGCTATCCCATTTTGTTCTTGTATACCATATACCATTCACTCTAACCTGGTCGACAAATAGCGCATCAGTCCCTGATGCAAGTTCTGAGCCAACAGGGTCACCAGTTAAAACATTGTATTTGGTAGTGTTCCTGGACAATCTCATATATTTTGCATCAGAAACTTTCTGAAATACCTTGCTACCAATTTCACCCAGGCTATTAGAATTGACGACGTAGACTGTACCATTATCTGCCATTATTTGTGCGTAAACAACACCGTTAAGGTTAATTAATTTATTATAGAAATAAATGTCATATTGATTAACTATGCCGACCGACTCACCAGTTAGGATATTAATTTTACTTGCTTGCTGCTCACTAACCATTAGACGAGGTTTATTAAAGTTGAATAGTTGAAACGTCGAAGTTTGATCTGCAGGAAATGTACGCGTTCTTCCCTGGGACTTTTCGTACTCGGTTCGGTAGTATGTTTTACCATTGACCGTTATCTTGTCGACAAATTTTACCAGTGATTGACCGCTGACCGCCTCGTAAGCTTTATTACGTAAAGGATCTACTTTGCTGGTGGTGCCAGGTAGAGTCATCCAGCTTTCTGCTATGTCGGTAAATTGGATTTCGGTTAGTTCGTCTGCCGGGAATCCGTCCGCATTACCATTATCGTAATCCCATTGTGTTCGTGCAATCCATTTCCCATTTATAAATATTTTGTCAACAAACCGTGCTTGTGCGCTTGCTTGGATAGTGGGTCCAATTTGATTTCCTGTATATGCGTTTATTTTTTTTGTATTAATCCTTACCTGCATCCATCTTGGATCATCTAGGCTAATAAACCCATTGACACTCCACGTACTTCCGAACCAGTTGCTCCAAATATACCAAAAGTTTCGATTACCATA
>JAPUDS010000029.1 GCA_027492975.1 Candidatus Saccharimonadota bacterium | reverse complement strand
CCCCCGAATGCTGGGACCAGAACCCAGTGCCTTACCACTTGGCGACTCCCCAATAACTATCTCTAGTATAGCAAATACGGGGCTATTTTCTCAAGATATCTCTGACTTTGAGATTGTTATAACCGAGCGCCCATAGCGTGTAAAAGTTGAAACTGAGCCAGATAAAGTTGAGCACGACGACAAACCAGGCACCTGGAACGTACAGAAATCCGCCGAGCTGGCCGGTAGAGAATTCGCTACCGTATGACCAAATAGTGAGCAGCGTCCACATGAGAGGAGCAAGCACGACGAGAAAGCCGCTGAAGATATGCGCGAGCGGGCTTAGTTTCATGCGGAGAAGGAAGGGAAGGGCGAATACTTCGGCGAGAACAACAGCGACAATAAACGTTCCGGCAACACCGGTGCCTCCCGGGAGCACTTCGCCAACGATAGGCACGAGCGTATCGATGCGAAACAGATGGAGAATCGCAAACAACGCCAGGATGCCGGCGGCGATATACCCCAGGATCGGCGCGTACGGTTTGATGAGTTTTGGTGGGTGCACTGCTTTTGGAAAAATATCTTTCATATGACCCAGTGTATCAAATGTTGTATTTTCTGACAAAACACTTGTGCTTATACGCCACGGGGTGTACAGTGTTGTTATAAGCGAAACGAAAATAAAAACTCACCAAAAATAATTCGTCAAGCTTTAGTGTTCCACCGCAACACATTTTAGTTATGTTATGCCCGTTACCGAACTCGGATAACGGGCATTGACGGTTTTTGAACTAGAACGGTTTTGCGAGCTGAAGCGAGTCGTCAAACTCAGCGATGCGCATGAGTTCGTTGTACTTTGCGACGCGGTCGGTGCGTGACAGTGAGCCGGTTTTTATCTGGCCGCAACCGAGGCCGACGGCAAGATGTGAGATAGTAACATCCTCGGTCTCGCCGGAACGGTGGCTCATGATAGTATTCCAGCCAGCTGTTTGCGCCATTTTGACGGCCTCGATAGTTTCGCTGAGCGAGCCGATCTGGTTTGGCTTTATAAGGATGGCGTTCGCGGCTTGCTCGTCGATGGCGCGGCTCAGTAACTTGGTGTTTGTGACAAGCAGATCGTCGCCGACCAGCTGTATGCGGTTGCCGAGCCGCTCGCGGAGTAGCTTCCAGCCTTCCCAGTCGTCTTCCGATAAACCATCTTCGATGCTCACTATAGGAAATTCGTCGACCAAGCTTTCCAGCCATGTTACCATCTGTTCATTTGAGAGAGTCTGACCCTCGCGCTTTAGGTCATACGAACCATTCGTATAAAATTCGCTTGCTGCGACGTCTAGTGCAAAAACGACGTCTTCGCCGAGTTTGTAGCCGGCTTTTTCGACCGCGAGAGCTATCATTTCGAGTGGTTCGCGGTTGCCGTTATGGACGCTTGGCGCGAAACCGCCTTCGTCGCCAACAGTGGTCGGATAGTCGCGTTCTTTCATGACTTTTGCGAGCGCGTGAAAGACCTCCGCGCCCATCTGAACGGCCTGGTCGAACGTTGCTGCACCTTTGCAGACGATCATGTATTCCTGGATGTCGGTCGCAAATGCGGCGTGAGCGCCACCATTTTCTATGTTCATCATCGGTAGCGGTAGGCTGACGCTAGTCGTACCGGTTAGTTCGGCGATGTACTTCCAGAATGGGATATTTTTTGCATTTGCGACAGCTTTTGCGGCTGCGAGGCTGACCGCCAAGATGGCGTTTGCGCCGAGGTTACTTTTGTTTTCGGTGCCGTCGAGTGCGAACATCGCTTCATCGAGGGCTTTTTGGTCGCTTGCGTCTTTGCCGACGAGTGCTGGGGCGATGATAGTTTTGACGTTGCTCACAGCTTTCGTGACAGCTTTGCCACCGTAGCTGTCGCCGCCGTCACGGAGTTCGAGTGCTTCACCGGAGCCGGTGCTGGCTCCTGACGGTACGGCTGCGCGACCGAGTGCGCCGCCTTCGAGCGTCACATCCGCTTCAACCGTTGGGTTGCCTCGGCTGTCTAGTATTTGTCTGGCTGTGATAGAAGAAATTGTATAACTCATATATTCCATTGTAGCACTAGCGGTACGACATGACTTGGCACGGCCACGACGGATTACAACAAATGTATCACAAAAATCTGCTATAGCTGAAAAGTGTGATTTACAGAGGTAGTATTGACAAGAATCAGCTTTTCGTGCTATAATAAAAAAGTAGCCTGATGCGGAAGGTCCGTGTTTGGAATTGACGAGAGGAGCGGGCGATGCCCGAACTGATCAGTAACAGCTGTCCGTTCTGTCTCCAAGACAGCCGGCATGCTGAGAATGTGATCCTCAGGAGGTGTACTTGGGCGTATCTGGTTGTGGAACACAGCCAGGGCGTTCCGGGAACACTTCAGATCGTGCCATACGCGCACTAGATGAGCCTCCCGAGGCAACTCGCGTTCCTGTGGAGCGCGTTCTGGCTGGGTCGACGTGCAAGCCGAATGTTCGGAGCCGACTTCAACTTGAGCGTGAATTTCGGCGCGAATGCCGGTCAGACGTTGCCGCACGTGCATGTCTGGCTGATCCCGCGCCGCAGACAGTACGCCGGCAAGGGGCTGGCGCACTACGTCGCCCTCGAGGCAAGGGTCCGGCATATGACCGGAAGGGACCTCGAGCAGCTCGTCGACGGATAGCCCCGTCTCATCAGGCGAAACCCCCGCCAGTCTTCGGACTCGGCGGGGATTCGTCAATTCTGAGGTAATATAACTTTTCCACATATTGACAAGCATGATATTGACATTATGTAATAAATACGGTATTATGTAACACATAAACACCTCGCCCTCGCTTTTGCTCGGCGAGGTTTTATATTATGATAGAGGTGGCGATGGGTAAGAAAAAGAAAACTATTTTGTATATAGACGGAGAAAACTTCCTTTTTAAAGCGGCGGATATTCTCAGGGCGCAGCGCAAAATACGTCACAAGTCAGATATTATCAATTTTTATTTCTCTCGCCTTGCTCAGTCGGCGCTTGCTGAGTTTTCTGTTGATGAAATACGATTTTATGCGGCGCGGGTGCATCTGTATGACAATGATGCTGAGATAGAAAAAAAGTCGAGAACAATCATCGAGTCTCAGCGACGTTTGAAGCGTTGTCTAACAAACGATAACGTCAATTTTATATTTTCGGGCAATGTGCGCTTGCAAGATACCGTACCAGCAAAAAAAGGCAAACCGGCAAAGTATATATTTAAAGAAAAGGGAACGGATGTTCAGCTGGCGATAGATGTACTCGGAGCGGTATATGATAGTAAGGTAGATACCGTTCTATTGCTCAGTTCGGACTCGGATATGCAACCGGTTGTTCGAGAAGTTCGAGCTCGCGGAGGAAAAATTGTCTATATCGGGTTTGAAGAAGCGCCGAATCTTGGACTGAGCAACAGGTGTCACCAGACTGTTCTGCTGCGGAAAAGCGAGATAGTCGATGCGTGGGAAGGTAGACAGAAGAAAATTGTGTAAAGGAGGTATATGACTGATTTTCAAAACACCAAAGGACTACTAGTGATTTCTCGTCACGGTGAGAGCGAGTGGAATTTGCTGGGTAAATGGACGGGTCTCACCGATGTTGGTTTGACCGAGAAAGGCGTCAGCGACGCCGAGGAGATAGGGCGGACTATTCCGACAGAGATACGGTTTGACGAAGTGTATACTTCGGTGCTGAAGCGGACTGAGGAAACATTACAGGGGATCGTGCGCGGTCTCGGCAAACCAGAACTCAACGAACTGCCAAAAACCACCGCCGAGGAGCTGAACGAGCGCGACTACGGCATCTACACTGGTAAAAACAAGTGGGAAGTGCAGGCTGCGGTCGACGAAGCAACATTTAACGGGCTGCGTAGGGGTTGGGACTTTCCGGTTGAAGGCGGTGAAAATCTAAAACAAGTTTACGCGCGCGTCGTGCCGTATTTTGAGAGCGAGATACTACCGAAACTGCAGGCTGGCGAAAACTTGCTCATGGTTGCGCACGGCAACTCGATCCGTGCACTTATAAAATATCTCGACGATATCTCAGATGAGGATGTCGCTGACGTCGAGATGAAGTTTGGGCAGGTGCTCATATATCGCTTTGAGTCCGGCAGTGACAGGCCAGTTGAGAAAACAGCTCTGCAGGCAAATATAGTACAGACGGACGCATAGTAAAGCGGGTTTTTCTATATTGCACGTTTTTACCTCTGTAAAAGAAGACTTCTTTTTGAGATTTGGTTCTACGCCGGTTTTGTTTGCGTTAGAGAGCCGAACTGGAAAAGCTCGCACCAGACTCGTCGGGCTGGCGGTGCTGCGCTCGGTGTTATGATAACTTGCCCGGTAGAGTTTCCTGTGACTGTCCACGTTATAGCAGAAGTACCATAAGTAGTTGCAGTTGTGCCGACACTAGCAAGGATGGAGACTGTTCCTGTATCACGAGTTGCATAGGTTGCGGCGTTGTTGTTAGCTGAAAAAGTTATATCCCAACGAATCGCTCCGTCTTCTGTAAAAACACTGACTTTGCCACTTGTTAGACCCGCGTGGATAGGGACGGTTATAACACCGGTGGCGGCGATGTGCGAGGGAGCAGATTGGCTCGCAGCACCACTGCTTGCAGGTATGAAAGCATGTTGGACCGTGCCACCACTTCCTCGAGCTGATTCGGCAAGACGAAAAGCCGTCGTAGAGTAGCCTTCGGCATGAGTGTACGCATAACCAGCTGTCGTGCTATCGCCTTCAGCGTGGGAGGCGTGGACAAGAGCTCTTGTGCCATAGCCTTCAGTGTGAGAATGCGAACCGCTTGCAGTTGTTTGATATCCTTCGGCGTGCGAGGAGCCGCCTCCGCTTGCAACCGTACCGTAGCCTTCTGCGTGCGAGCCGGTGCTGCTTGCAGTTGTTTGATATCCTTCCGCATGAGAATAGCCTCCATTAGCTACTGTATTGTGACCCTCGGCATGTGAAGCAAATTCACTTGCTGTCGTACTGGTACCCTCTGCGTGAGAGGCGAATCCACTTGCTGTAGTACTATTACCTTCAGCATGCGAGTTGGGCCCACTTGCTGTAGTGAAGAGTCCTTCTGCGTGTGCTCTTGAGTTGCTCGCGATAGTAGACTCACCTTCCGCATGAGACATAAATCCGCTTGCTGCAGTCAGCAAGCCTTCCGCGTGTGATCTATCCCCGCTCGCTGTCGTATCGTATCCCTCCGCATGCGAGTAATTCCCGCTCGCTGTAGTGCTGCCGCCCTCCGCCCAAGAATTAGTCCCAGAAGCAGTTAAGTTAGACCCGGCCACCGGAGCATAATTAAGCTTCAAGTCTGTCTCTAAAGTATCGACTAGATCGGGACTAGTAATGTCTCCAGTCAGCGTGGCCACAGAACTAACACCAGCAGTGTTTAGTTTATCTACTACTTCAGGAGATAGGTTAGATTCTGTAACTGAATCATCTGCTATAACAACATTTGTAACAGCATTGTCTTGGAGTTGTGCACTACCAACAACATTATCTTTGAGAGTACCATCTTGTTTGTGAGTAGTAGAGAGATAGTCGTTAAGGATTTGGCCCCATGCACCGGCATCACTTCCTGGGGTGGGTAAACGGGTCATGAGCAACACCTCCTAACAGGACTAGTTACTCTCTCGATAGTGCCGCGTTTCATGAGGAATCCTCCGATATGTTTCTTACATAGTATTAAAGCATAAATACGATACGTGGAGAAGGGTATATACTGATATAGGTAATACAGGAGGATTTACGCGTGGCATTTGAACTTCCAAAACTTGACTATGAGTATGACGCGTTCGGTAACTATATCTCAGCGCGGATCATGGAGCTACACTACACAAAACATCACCAGACATATGTCGATAAGCTCAACGCAGCGGTCGACAGCGCACCAGCTCTCCAAGGACTGTCCTTGGAAGAGCTTGTTGCGGGGCTGGATAAAGTACCGGAACATGTTCGAACGGCGGTCCGGAACATGGGCGGCGGCCACTACAACCACACGCTTTTTTGGCAGTGTCTACACCCGTCGAGTACTAAAAGTCCCTCTGGTGAGCTGCTAGAGGGTTTAGAGGCCAAATACGGTTCATTTCAGGGCTTCGTCGACGAATTTTCGACAAAAGCAACAGGGGTATTTGGGAGCGGCTGGGTATGGTTGCAGCCAGATCTTTCTATAGCCACTACCCCAAACCAGGACAACCCGCTCATGACGGGTGGCGAGGAGCCGATACTTGGGTTCGATGTTTGGGAACATGCCTACTACTTGGACTACACCTACAACAGGGCTGACTATATAAAAGCTTGGTGGGAGGTGGTTGACTGGGAAAAAACTACTGAACGGTACAAGGTGAGCGGTTCGTAATGGTACAGTTGTTCGCCGATGGTGGTTTGATCGCTGTGGTGTTTCTTGCGGCCGCAGTTGGTGCTTACTGGCTAGTCAGGGAAAGGCCGAAACTTACTGTACTCGC
>JAPUDS010000028.1:28394-42812 GCA_027492975.1 Candidatus Saccharimonadota bacterium | reverse complement strand
AACCAGCTCACCTCTGTCACTATCCCTAACTCTGTCGCAAGCATCGGCTATCGTGCCTTCTATTCCAACCAACTCACCTCTGTTACTATCCTGGGTAATCCCACACTTGGAGACGGGGTATTCAGAGAACAAGGCATCACTTTCGATGGAAACTTTATTTCCGATCTCTCTGGCGGTCTTATTACTTTTCTCTATGCACCGAACATGACTGCACCTAACCTACCTGTAAATACTCTCTACCGTGAATCCGACTTTTGGGACTGGGGGGCTGGGATATGAACGACGATGGCGATATGGATGATATCTACGGTGGTCTCATAGTCAACCCCTCACCACTCACGCTGAACTACCGTGACTTAAGCAGTAATACACTTGCTCCGTCACAAACACTGCTTGGTGACGGTATTACTGACTATACCGTGGGTTCACTGCTTGCTATTAACGCTGACCCAACGAATAATGACTTAGCAAGTCTGTATTACTTTCCGGGAGAAACGGTTACTCTTACACCGCAGGCTATAAACGGTTACATCACACCAGCTTCTCAGACTATTACTTTGGGAGTGGGGCAGAACCAGAATACTCTCAGCTTTGTGTATGCACCGATAGGATCTGGTGGCGGAGATAGTTCGACGAACGGGAGCGGACAAGATAGTACGGCTGGGACATTGGCTGATACTGGGACAAATCTCTGGGTATTACTTGGCGTGGCTGGTTTGATGATTGCGGCTGGCCTGGTTGTTCTTCGGGCGAGGGTATGGGGTGTAAGATCCCCGGTGTCCAAAATCTAGCATCTCGCACAACATATTGACATAAAAAGCAATACTTGCTAAAATGATAACTGCCTTTTTAAGATATAGGTTTCTCGGTATCTACAAACTGGTGTGGGAGATATCAGTTCAGAGATAACCGATGTTTTAAAAGGACTACCTTGAACATCGCAACGGACACAGTACGAAGGCTTCATACAGTAAGCAATCACTATCATTTAACTAAAGGAATGGTCGATAGTGTCCCGTTCCGCGCCAGGCGCGGAAGCAAGATAAGTAGCGGTAGACACATGCCGGTAACGGTGTGTACGGAGAATAGTTATCAAACGTTTTCGCTCGGCTCCGGCCGGAACAAAAGAACTTTCAACGAGTCTTAGCTCGGAAGTTCAAATGTATCGTCCCAAAACAAAGCGGCTTAGAAATCTGACGAATGCTTTTTTGTATTCGTCTGTTTTATTGCTGCTCGCATTCGTCGCCTCTGTTAGCTATAAACCAGCTAGCTCGACGGCGTCATCTGAAAATCTCGGCGCAGCTCAGTCGGCTGCCGATATCGTTAAGCCGTCTGTTGACCAGTTGGCGGCTGCTGGTCTCATAGCAAAGACTGCAAAAGTAGCTGATCTTGCCGTAGCGGATGAGGCTTCAAACGCCGCTATCACGCTAACCATAAAAGCAGAACTCGCTCAGCAGGATGAAGCTGTTATCACAAAACCCCAAACGTTTGAACCCACCAGTTCAAGCGCTCTTATAACTCACAAGATAGCAGCAGGAGATACCGTACCTTTGGTTTCGGCCAAATACGGCGTATCGGCTCAAACGCTCAGATGGGCAAATAACTTGACTTCAGATGCGCTGGCGCCCGGTGCGGATATGATCATACCGACAGTTGACGGAGTTGTTTATGTTACTAAAGACGGCGACACGATAGATGCCGTAGCGCAAAAATACCAGTCCGACAAAGCACGGATTGTTAGCAAAAATGACCTTGAGCTTACTGGGCTAGTAGTTGGACAGCGCATCGTTTTACCGGGTGGAACCCTTCCTGAAAATGAACGACCCGGGTATGTTGCGCCACGTCGAACAGTAGTCACGTCCGGTGTAGCCGTTGCTCAGGGCAATCCACTCTACGCCGCGCAGGCCGGTAACCGCTATACGTATGGAACTTGTACTTGGTACGCGTATAATCGCCGTGCTCAGATAGGCCGCCAGATCGGTAGTTTCTGGGGTAATGCATCGTCGTGGGCGTATGCTGGGGCCGCGGCAGGCTTTGGTGTAACACGGGGTAACCCTGGTGTTGGCGATATCATGCAAAATGGTGGAGGCGCTGGACATGTTGCTGTTGTTGAAGAGGTGCGTGCCGACGGTAGTATCGTTGTATCGGAGATGAATTACTACAGCAATGGCGGCGGTTGGAACAGGATAAGTTACCGCACGCTCGATGCTGGCGCTGCGTCTGCATACAACTTCATCAAGTAACTTTACTGTATTTTGGCAGCGGACTTGTCTCTT
Source organism: Candidatus Saccharimonadota bacterium (assembly GCA_027492975.1). GTDB lineage: Bacteria > Patescibacteriota > Saccharimonadia > Saccharimonadales > Saccharimonadaceae > JAPUDS01. The sequence goes on along the minus strand of JAPUDS010000028.1, from coordinate 40,536 downwards.
TTAAGAGGCGCCCTGGCTCAACGAATGTTATACTGAGTATATATGTTTGTTGATACAGCACTAGTTCGGGTCATAGCAGGGCGCGGCGGAAACGGCGCGCTCAGTTTTCGTCATGAAAAATTTGTCGACAAAGGCGGCCCGGATGGTGGTGATGGTGGTCGTGGTGGAAACGTTGTATTTGAAGCGAGTAGCAATATCAACACGCTCGCTGCGTTTCGCATGCGTCAAGAACTAAAGGCTGAGGATGGTGGCGCCGGAGGTAAACAACAAAAACACGGTCGAGATGGTGAGGATGTTGTTGTCAAAGTGCCTGTCGGTACGCTGGTACTTCGGGATGCGGTGGCGGTTGCTGATCTCACGACCGACGGTCAGCGAGCTATAGTCGCAAAAGGAGGAGACGGCGGTTTTGGTAACGCGCACTTTAAAAGTTCGACCAGACAGGCTCCGCGGGTTGCCGAGCTCGGTGAAGTGGGCGAAGAATTTGAAGCGACACTCGAACTGAAACTACTTGCCGATGTTGGACTCGTCGGTTTTCCAAATGCGGGCAAATCAACATTCTTAAGTGTCGTTACAAATGCCCGCCCAGAGATAGCCGACTATGAATTTACGACGCTCACGCCAAACCTCGGTGTGGCTGATATCGACGGATCCAGTCTCCTTATCGCGGATATTCCAGGGCTTATCGAAGGAGCATCCGAGGGCAAAGGACTCGGAGGTGCATTTCTGCGTCATGTCGAGCGTACTGCAGTGGTACTGCATCTTATCGACGCGTATACGGACGATCCGGCGGCCGCGTATACAACGATTCGCCGTGAACTCGAACGGTATAGCAAAGTGGTCGCGGGACTCCCTGAGGTGGTGGCGCTGACGAAAGTGGAAGGGCTCGACGAAGAGCTGCTTGCTATGCAGCGCGAGGCGCTTTCGCGGGTTGTGCCAAAACAGACGCCAGTGTACGCTATCTCATCGCAGGCGCACATAGGAACGACCGAACTTTTACGCGAACTCACTCGTGTTGTTATGGAAGCTCGAGCGATGAAGCAAGAGGACGAAGCGGAAAGTGAAGCCGAGCTCCCTGTTATCCAGCTGAATGATACTGAACTTCAGGCGGCGTGGAGCATCGAAAAAGACAGTGCGGTGTACGTTGTCAGTGGAGATAAGATAGAAAAATTTGCTCGCCGAACCGATGTGTCGAATATCCATGCGCTGATTCGTTTGCGCGATATCATGCGGAAAATGGGCATCACTCACGAACTTATCCGCCAGGGGGCGAAAGGGGCAAGTGAAATTCGTATCGGTACGATATCGTTTACACTTATCGAACAATGATTTTAGAACGATGCGCGGAGTTTTTCGAGTGTTACCTGGTCGAGCCGGGTAATTTCTGCCAGGGTGATATGGCGTTGTAGGTTGCAGTAACGGGCAAGCTCAAGCACTGCGTCAAAACTGGGGTAGCGGTGAAACCACACGCTTTCTCGTATCATAACAAACCCAAGACGACGTAGTTCGCCGGCAAATAAGCGCCGCTGAGCACTCTGCGCGCACGGAACGTCGTAGGTCACCATACGCCACAAACCGTCCCATTCGGCGGGCTCGTTCACTGTTATCTTACCGATCTCAGAGCGCTGTAATCGATGAATTCCTTTGACGGTGAGTTGGACGTGGAAGTGCTTACCGTTTTTAGACGTCTCTATGAGTTTTTGCCGCCGCAACTCTGCCGTGGCGCGCGATAAAGTGGAAGGTCGAAGTTTGTCGAGACCGGCAGTTATAAGTGCAGCCGGTAGAGAAGTGGCCTCGCACACCACTCCGTCCATACCGTTCCGACCGATGATTTGTAAACTCAAATTTACTGCTTGTTTTGTTGTCACGGTTCGTCCACCTCCTAATACTATTCATTATAACACACCTGTACAAAAATGTACAAATATTTTTACATCTGTTAATTCACGTACTTTTCGGACTTTTTTCAGAATTATTGACAAATATGCATGACTATGCTATACTGTAACTAGTCCCATTGGTTGAGGCCTCGGTTTCCCAGTGGTTACATTGACATATCGGATAGAGTTACGTAGTTGGACTGAGTGGGCACGTTTTTGTAACGCGCCTAGCCAGTCCAACTATAAACGAAGGGAGCGTGGTGTTATGTCCGTGCTGACCTGCACCAACTGATCCTCTGCGGCCGGCGAATCATAAAGGAGTTACTGATGCTTCGAACGCTTTAGGGGCTTGATTGGCGCCCCGACCTAAGAGTCAAAAGTCAATTCCCACGGGTTATCAATACTGCTGCACATCGAAGCTGCGGATAGCGGATGATAACCCTCGCTCCACCCACGACCTAAGAAAGGCGGCGCCCAATGACGCGCCTGAGACGCTGAGACCTGGTTAACGCCAGAAAACCCGGCCTACGGTCCGGGTAGTCTTTGCCGGTTCTGGTTAAACCGGCCCTGCGGTCACCAACTGACACGGGTGGCAGGTTCAACCTCGCCACCCGTGTCGGCCTCTATCTGATATGTCTATATTTTTTTACACCTTTTAGTGGGTGTTTTTGTTATTATGAATGTATGACATTTTTCTTCTACGACCTCGAAACGTCCGGACTGAACGCGCGGAGCCAACGTATCATGCAGTTTGCCGGACAGCGGACAGATGAGTCACTCAAACCTATCGGCGAGCCTGTGAACCTTCTCGTGCGCCTCAGTGATGACATACTGCCCGAACCATATGCCATAACGGTGACCGGTATCACGCCGCAGATGACGCTGGCAGACGGTCTGACCGAGCCGGAGTTTGCGCGGTTTGTTAGTGAAGAAGTTTTTACGCCAAATACGGTTGCGGTTGGCTACAATAATATCCGGTTTGATGATGAATTTATCCGCCATACGTTTTGGCGGAATTTTTACGATCCGTATGAGTGGGCGTGGAGCGATGGGCGTAGCCGCTGGGATATGCTGGATGTCGTACGCATGACGCGGGCGCTCAGGCCGGATGGCGTTAAGTGGCCGGTCGACGAAAATGGCGGGGCGACAAATAAGCTCGAACTACTCTCAAAAGCAAATGGACTAGATCACGCAAAGGCGCATGATGCACTGAGTGATGTCGAAGCGCTCATAGGTCTCGCGCGGCTTCTCAAGGACAAACAACCGCAGCTGTTTGACTATTTACTTACTCTGCGAAGCAAAAATGAAGTTGCGAAACTTGTAAATCTTGAAAATCCTAAGCCGTTTGTCTATGCCTCTGGCCGATACGGCAAAGAGCATGATTTCACAACAGTGGCGTTTCCTCTCGCACTTGGTTCGAAACCGAACTCAGTGCTTGTCTATGATCTTCGATATGACCCAACGAACTTTCTCGGTGCAACGCCGCAGGCGCTTGCGAGCACGATGTTTGCCGACCGGGAGCTCAGACAGCAGGAAGGGTTCGTGCCGCTACCGGTCAAAGAGCTGACGTACAACAAATGTCCGGCCGTTGCACCACTCGGGGTGTTTGACGCGGCGTCGCAGGAACGGCTGCACCTGTCTCTCGAAACGGTAGAAAAACATCTGAAACTACTCACTGCAAATCCGACATTTGGCGAAGCGGTGCGGACGGCTGTCGAAATGCGCGAGCCATATGCGCCGAGCACCGATGTTGAAGGACAGTTATATGACGGTTTTATGCCAGATGCCGACAAAGCAAAATGTGCCGCGGTGCGGTCAGCTGATGGTCATAGCCTGGCAGATTTTCATCCGAATTTTGTCGATGATCGTCTCGGTGAATTGTTGCTGCGATATAAAGCACGATGGTTCGCTGATAGTTTAGCGGAAGATGAGCGAAAAACGTGGGAGGAGTACCGAAAAACGAAACTCACTGCTAGTTTTCCAGCCTATATGGAGACGCTTTCAAAACTGGCAAATACTTCCAAAGATACATATCTTCTCGAGGAGCTTCAGCTCTGGGCCGAGAGTATCGCACCTGTTGAGTAGCGCGGCGAGCTAGCTTTCGGTGGCCGCCTGATAATGTTTCTTTTGCGGCGTTTTTTGTACTTTCGGGTGGTTTTTTGCGACAGCGTGCAGTACTTTTTTGCGAGCGCGTTCGCGGGATTTGATGTCGCGTTTGACGCTACTAGCGGCAGTACTCAGCTGGTATCCGATAGCAACTATACTGACGATGAGCAGGGCGGCGTATGCACCGAGCATAACTGGAGCGGGGATAGCGTAGTCGGTGAACGGGACGAGACCGATGAAAAACAAAGCAAACAGTTTATCGGCGGCTGTCGGCACGAAAAACAAAACAATGAAAATGAGTATAACAATCACCAGCCCAATGTGTTTATGCATATATTTATTGTACCACAAATAATAATTTTGCGCAAGTAGGTTAATTTGAGTTCCAAATCTCTCTAACTACTTAACGCAGGAGACATTTTTGGCGTATAATAGACAAGTTATGTCTGAGTTTATTTCTGTCCGTGGAGCACGGGAGCACAATCTGAAGAACATCGACGTGAGGATTCCGCGCGACAAGTTGGTGGTGATAACTGGTTTGTCTGGTTCGGGCAAGTCAAGTCTTGCGTTCGACACCATTTATGCCGAGGGACAGCGTCGTTATGTCGAGAGCTTGTCGAGTTATGCTCGGCAGTTCTTGGGTATCATGGACAAGCCAGATGTGGATCAGATAGACGGTCTCAGTCCGGCGATATCTATCGACCAGAAATCAACTAGCCGAAATCCGCGCTCGACCGTTGCAACCGTGACCGAGATCTACGACTATATGCGTCTACTCTTCGCGCGTATCGGTGTGCCGCACTGTCCTATCGACGGCAAACCGGTGACGCGGCGAACACCTCAAGCTATCGTTGATGAGATAGCGAGCCAGGGTGAAAAACGACTGATGTTGCTGGCGCCGGTGGCAAATGCAAAAAAAGGTGAGTTCGCACATATTCCCGAACAATTCGGCCGACAAGGGTTTGCGCGGGCCAGGGTCGACGGTGTCGTGTATGCGCTCGACGAGTTTCCGGTGCTCGACAAAAACTATAAGCATAGTATAGAAATAGTGGTTGATCGCCTGGTGACAACGCCGGAGTCGCTCGGGCGGCTCAGTCAGTCAGTTGAACAGGCGCTTGAGATCGCTGGTGGAACGGTCATGACACTTGACGCTGACAGCGACGAAACGAAACTCTACTCGCAGCGTTACGCGTGTCTGGATCATCCGGACATCGTCATACCGGAACTTGAGCCGCGTCTGTTTAGTTTCAATGCGCCGCAAGGGGCTTGCCCAATATGTACCGGTCTTGGTTCGCGGCTTGAAGTTGATCCAGAGCTCGTCTTTAACTTAAATCTCACTGTTGCTGAAGGGGCCATAAGACCGTACAACCGTGTCAATAACGATGCTTGGTGGATGAAAAAACTGGCGGCAGTCGGTGAAGCACATGACTTTTCGCTTCAGGTGCCTGTCAAGAAACTTTCGGATGATGCGCAGCAAAAAATTCTCTATGGAACTGGCGACCAAAAATACCGTGTTACGCTCGGTTCGGGACGCTACTACGACTCAACGTACGAAGGGGTGATACCGAACTTGGAGCGCCGCTGGAAGGAGACCGACAGCGACTTTATGCGTCGTGATATAGAGCGGTTTATGCGCGAACGCCCCTGTTATACCTGCAAAGGAAGACGTCTCAAACCAGAGGTGCTTTCTGTGACGGTTGAGGGCATGAGTATCATGGATGTCTGTGATCTGGCGGTTGGTGATGCGGTGGAGTTGTTTCAAAATAACCTGAAACTCAGCGATAAAGATATGGAGATTGCCCGGCAGATACTGAAAGAAATTATGGCGCGGCTCGGGTTTATGGACAATGTCGGTCTCGGCTACTTAACGTTATCGCGCGCGGCGAACACATTGTCGGGCGGTGAGGCGCAGCGTATCCGGCTGGCAACGCAGATCGGTTCTGGGCTACAGGGTGTGCTGTACGTACTTGATGAGCCGTCTATCGGTCTACATCAGCGTGACAATGACAAACTTATCGGAACACTCAAGCATCTGCGCGACCTGGGAAATACAGTGCTGGTTGTTGAACATGACGAAGATACGATTCGCTCGGCTGACTACCTGCTCGATATCGGTCCGGGCGCCGGGGTGCACGGTGGTGAAGTGTGTGCAGCAGGAACGCCAGACGAGGTAGCGAAGAGTGAAAAGAGTGTGACGGGACAATTCTTGAGCGGCCGGCTGAAGATCGACGTGCCCAAAAAACGTCGAGCAGGCAATGGTCAGTTACTGAAAGTTATCGGCGCAGCTGAGCACAATCTGAAAAATGTTACTGTCGAGTTTCCGCTCGGGCTCCTGACGGTTGTTTCCGGCGTGAGCGGGTCGGGCAAGTCAACACTTGTCAACGATATCCTCGCAAAAGAGCTGGCGACGCAGCTGCATCGGACACACGAAGTTGCCGGAAAGCACGAGGCGATAGAAGGCATAAAACAACTTGACAAGGTTATCGTGATAGATCAGTCGCCTATCGGTCGGACACCGCGGTCAAACCCAGCGACGTACACCGGCGTTTTTACGGCTGTACGCGAACTGTTTGCGGGTACGTCAGAAGCGGGCGTACGCGGTTACAAGCCTGGTCGCTTTAGTTTCAATGTCAAAGGCGGTCGCTGTGAAAACTGTCAGGGCGATGGTGTTATAAAGATAGAGATGCACTTTTTGCCTGACGTGTACGTTACTTGCGAGGTTTGCCACGGGAAGCGGTATAACCGCGAGGCGCTCGAGATCAAGTTCAAAGACAAAACGATCGCCGACGTACTTGAAATGACAGTCGAACAAGCTGCTACGTTTTTTGAAAATCAACCGAGCATAAAACGCAAGATGGACACGCTTGTTGAGGTTGGACTCGGCTACATAAAACTCGGTCAGCCTGCCACGACATTTTCTGGCGGCGAGGCGCAGCGTATAAAGCTGGCAACTGAGCTGAGTCGTCGTGCAACTGGCAAAACGCTCTATATCCTCGATGAGCCAACAACCGGGCTGCACGCAGCCGATGTCAAAAAGCTCCTCCATGTTTTGCAAGCGCTGGTTTCGGCGGGCAACAGTATGGTGATCATCGAACATAACCTTGATGTCATCAAATGCGCCGATCATATCATCGACATGGGCCCAGAAGGCGGCGATGCCGGTGGTCAGGTGGTGGCGGTCGGTACGCCGGAGCAGGTTGCGAAAAATACCAAAAGTTACACAGGACAGTATCTTAAGCAACTGCTCTAGTTTTGACGCTCTTCGCGCTTGAAAAGAATGCGGATCTCGCGTTTTGTGCCTTCCCAGAGGGCTTTGCGGCGTTTGCCGTCTTTGAGTCCGTGGTAGAGCATTGGCGAGATAGATAAAAATATGATGATAAGGGCGGCGATTTCGACGTTGATACCCATGTTATGCAGTGCTTTGCCGGCATAGTATCCGAGGTATGTAAAGCTGGATGTCCAGACTGCGGCGCCGATGATGTTGAACGGTAAAAATTGCCGGTACGTCATTTTGCTGACCCCGGCAACTATAGGAACGAACGTTCGAATGATCGGGACAAAACAGGCAAGAATGATAGCGATCGGTCCGTGTTTTTCGTAGAACTGTTCTGTTCGCTTGAGATTTTCCTTACGGAAAAAGCGGGTGTTCGGTCGTTCAAACAGCTTTCGGCCGACCTTATGCCCGAACAAATACCCCGCGCTTTGTCCGAGAGCGGCAGCGAGGAAGAGCAGCGCGACAAACACGTGAATGTCTATCCTGAAGATACCTTGCTGAACGAGAAAACCAGCGGTAAAAAGTAGGCTATCGCCAGGAAAAAGAAAACCGATAAGCAAGCCAGACTCCGCAAAGATGACAAATAAAACAGCGATAATACCGAAACTGGTGATGAAGTGGATAAATGATTCCATAGCTCAATCAATTGTAGCATGAAGCTGGTGGCTCAACTTCTCCGACCTGAATCTCCAAAACACTCCCCACATTCGCCAAATCGCCAACTATGATTTTTGCTCTTATCTCAGCTTTTTGCAGGTGCAAAAAAATGCGGAGTCGAGGGAGGTTTTCGAGATTCAGGTTCTCCAAACTTTCGTAAAAGTGTATCTTATGTTAGAATAATACTACTTACAATTTATAAGCTCTCCGAACGAGTATCCAGAAAGGAAAGAAATGGGAGACAACAAAATCACACTCAAGGTGTCTGAGCGCACTGTGTTCGGCAAAAAAGTTAAGAATCTTCGCCGTGAAGGTATCGTACCGGTCGTCGTGTATGGTCCAGGCATGGAGCCAAAGGCCGTCCAGGTCGAGTATAACGAACTTGAAAAAGTCGTGAGAGAAGCTGGTAAGCACACACCGGTGCATATAACACTTGACGACAAAAAGCGTATCGCCATGGTAAAAGAAGTTGGGGTTGACCCGGCGAAGAACCGCATCAACCACGTGGCGTTTCATGCTGTCCGTCAAAACAAGCCGATAGAGGCAGAAGTGCCGATTCATCTAGTCGGCGAGGGTGAAAACGAAGCCGAAAAAGCCGGACTTATCATCTTGCAGAACATGGACACTATAGAGGTACGTGCTCTGCCGCTCGAAATGCCAGATGCACTCGAAATCGATATCCGTCATCTGAAAGAAGCTGGCGAAAAAGTACTCGTTGGCGACATAAAACTGCCGGAAAATGTCGAGATCGTCGAACATGACGATGGTCGTGACGATGAGGATGACGAAGAAGAACGTCCAGGGATTTTCGATCTTCAAGTTGCAAGCGTATGGGAGCCGAGCGCTCTCCAGGCAGCTAACGAGGCTGCGGCGGGTGATGCAACTGACGAATCTGAGGTTCAGTCTGAACAAGGGGCTGAGGCGCCGGCAGAAACCGCTCAAGCAGAGTCAAAAGAATAAAACTGGCTATATAGTATTCCGGTTATCGCCGAAGGACCTGACTTTTTTGGAAAAAATAGTACAATTGGATCCATGAAACACAGTAATTCACGCATCATAACCGGAATGCTTATCGTGCTTGCCGGGGTATTTCTTCTACTAAGTAACATTGGAGTAGTAGCGTTTAGCGACTTTATCGGGACATGGTGGCCGCTGTTTGTAGTAGCGGCTGGTTTGGTTGCTTTTATAAACAACATGCGATCATGGATTTTTCCGCTCTTGATCGTTGCCGCGGGCGTTCTGCTGCAGCTCGACAAACTGGCGGTGATCGAGGTAAATACGTGGCAAGTCATCTGGCCTATCGCTATCATAGCTATCGGTATCTCTATAACGGTTGATCGCTTTAAAGGAGCAAATACCAACAATGCCGGCCGGCACAGTATCACGGCGTTTATGGGAGGAAGCGAAGAGAAGAATAATTCCCAGGACTATAAGGGCGGGAAGATCTCAGCTATCCTTGGCGGGACGTCACTGGATCTACGCAAGGCTGTGATAAAGAAAGACGCATACATCGAGGTGCTCGCTATCATGGGAGGGGCTGAAATATTTGTTCCGGAAGGTGTTGTGGTTGAAAAAAGTATGACGCATATCCTAGGAGGTACTGAAGATAAGACAAATGCTCCTAGTAGCAAAAATGCACCGGTGCTACATCTTGTCGGCACGCTGGTTATGGGCGGGGTTGAGATCAAGAACTAGTAAGAAGATTATTCTTCGATAAATCCACCGCTTTGATGTTGCCAGAGCTGAGCGTAAGTGCCGTTTTGTGTGAGCAGCTCGGTGTGGGTACCATCTTCGACGATCCGACCATTTTCAAGCACGACGATCCGATCCAGTTTTGCGATGGTCGATAAGCGGTGGGCGATGATGATGCTCGTACGGTCTTTCATGAGGTTTTCAAGACTTGCCTGGATGAGTTTTTCCGACTCGCTGTCGAGCGCTGAAGTGGCTTCGTCGAGTACGAGTATCGGTGCGTCTTTTAAGATCGCCCGAGCGATAGCGATCCGCTGCCGCTGTCCGCCACTGAGCTTGATACCGCGTTCACCAACTATAGTTTCGTATTTTTGCGGGAGGCGACCGATAAACTCGACGGCATTTGCCTCTTTTGCGGCGCGTTGAATACTTGCTTGAGACGCACTAGGTTTGCTGTAGGCGATATTATCCGCAAGAGAGCGGTGAAATAGCAGTGGTTCCTGGGGAACATATGCGATACTGCTGCGTAAACTTACTTGCGTAACGTTTGCTATATCTTGACCGTCGATTTCAATAATACCGCTATCGATATCATCAAATCGGAGCAGTAGTTTCGTGAGAGTTGTTTTTCCAGCTCCGGATACACCGACGAGTCCAACTTTCTGGCCTGCTGGGATTTCGAGTGAGAATTTATCAAGCACTGCAATATCTTTTGCATCGCTGTAGGCATAGCACACGTCCGTAAATGAGATAGCACCTTCTGTGACGCGCAAGCTGTCCGTGCTTGCGTCAACTATCCGGGGTGCCTCAAGTAGTATTTCGGTCATAGGGCTTGCCTGGAGGAGGATTTTGTCGTAGCCATTGATGAGTTCACCCAGAGTAAAGAGCTGCGATGCGAGCCGCTGAAGATATGCCACGATAAAAATGGCGATAGCCAGAGTTATCTGTCCGTTCAAGAGCAGGAGCGCCGTAACGCTGATAGCACCGATCTGAAATAGCTGCATAAACAGAACGCGCCCGGAACCTTCAAATGACATACGTGAAAAGTCTCTCCTATGAGCTTGTTCGTATTGACGAGCGATATTTTCCGCGAGTCTGGTCTCATGGACCTCGCCTGCGAATGTTTTCACTGTACTGTTGTTAGAGATCGTGTCGGCAACAGTACCATTGACCTCGGCGGTTAAGCGTTTTCGTTCGGCGCGAATACTATCGCGCATTTTACGGAACACGCGTATCTGTACAAACAGACCTACGAGCAATACTGCGATGATAAAGGCAAGGAGCAGCGAATGAAGGGCGATGAGTGTCAGTCCAACGATGATATTTAACGCAAATGACAATGTTCGCAGTACAAAAAGATCCTGAATCCCTATGTGTCCATTGACAAAATCGATAAATTTCCCAGTCAAACTACCAACTTTTTGGTTTGCAAAAAAGTCCTGTTCACGACTCAGAAGACGCCCAAGTGTCGTGGTGACAAGACGAGTTCGTACGGCTGATTCGTGGCGGACGGCCGACTGAAACCCGATAAGGTTAAAGATAACTCCGATGACCACAAGCCCGCCCGCAAACAAAAGAAGTTGCTGCATGTGCTGCGTATCACCGGTTGCAAACGTTCCGACAGCCATAGAGAGCACATACGGAACGGTCGTATCAAGCAGAAGAGCTGCGATAGGTATACAGACAGTCATGACCCAGAACCGCACTTTGTCCTCGCGGATTTGCTGCCAGTAGAGAAGCAGGGTTTCTTTGACGAGAATTGCTGGTCTGTTTTTTGTCATAAATATAGAGAAACCTTTCTTTTTCATTTATACGCAGGATGCGGGGCGTCAGCGGTTCGGCTCGTCCGAGCTTTGGCCAAAATAGAGGAATCTAGTGATTCATAGTGTTTTTGATTATAGCATAGCCTATCTTTTCATTTTAGCACATTTTGCAAAAATAGTCAAATATCACTATAATTACCCCTATAAATTATGCAAAAGATCCTACTCTACTATAAGTTTACACCGCTTTCTGACCCGGAGGCGGTAAAGTTGTGGCAAAAGACACTGTGCGATGGTCTGAACTTGCGTGGACGGATACTAGTTAGTCGACATGGACTGAATGGTACGGTTGGCGGCGAGCTCGATGACTTGAAAGCGTACGTCAAAGCCACGAAGCAGTATCCGGGGTTTAAAGATATCGTTTGGAAATGGTCCGATGGCTCGCGTGAAGATTTTCCGCGTATGAGTGTAAAGCACCGCCGGGAGCTGGTTGGGTTTAAAAACTCTGACGATGAGTTTGATGTCGATATGGACGGGGTGATCGGCGGCGGCGAACACCTCAAACCAAAGCAAGTTCATGAGCTTATCGAAAAATATGGCGATGATGTAGTGTTTTTCGACGGCCGCAACGAGCACGAAGCACGTATCGGTAAGTTCAAAAACGCGGTAGTGCCAAATACTCACACATCACGTGACTTTATCGCTGAGCTTGAGAGCGATAAATACGACCAGCTAAAAGACAAAAAGATTGTCACGTATTGTACTGGCGGTATCCG
>JAPUDS010000028.1:0-28294 GCA_027492975.1 Candidatus Saccharimonadota bacterium | reverse complement strand
TGATTTGTGAGATCTGCAAGGAAAATCCCGATCTGCTATTTCATACAAGAGATTGCAAGGAAAAGCACGAAGCGAAAATAAAGGTGGTGGCATGAGCGATCGAATAGCAATTAACAGATGGCTAGGCGATTTCAAGGCTGCTTGGGTATCGCATGATATAGATGCGGCAGTAAGCTTGTTTGCGGACGATGTAGAGTATTGGGAAACGCCGTATCGACGTATTGCCGACAAGGGAATGATCCGTAGAGAGTGGCAAGCAATACTGACGCAGCAAGATATAAAGCTGAGTTTGAGTGTTTTTGGCGCCGATAACGATACGTATAGCGTAATGCATTCGCTAGACTATATGCGAAACGGCGAGCGCTTCCATTTTGAAGGGATTTATCTTATCAGGCTAAATGCTGAAAATCTGTGCAGTTACTTTTATTGCATTGATCAGCGGAAGCAGCAATAGGCTAGTATGGGCGACTTTATCCTCTATACAAACGGTGACGACCGAGTGCGGGTGAATGTGCATATTGAAGATGATACGGTGTGGTTGACGCAGAAGCAGCTAGGGGAGTTGTTTGGGACGAGCCGTGAAAACATTACGATGCATATTCAGAATATTTTTGCCGAAGAGGAACTGACAGAAGATTCAGTATGTAAGAAAATCTTACATACTGCTGCTGACGGCAAAAAGTACAATACCAATCACTACAATCTCGACATGATTATCTCGCTCGGCTACCGTGTCAACTCAAAAGTCGCCACCAATTTTCGCATCTGGGCAACCAAGCGACTGAACGAGTACATTACCAAAGGCTATGCGATGGATGATGAGCGACTGAAGCAAGGCGGCGGCCGATATTTCAAAGAACTATTGCAGCGTATTCGCGACATTCGTAGCAGCGAGCGTAATTTTTATCAACAAGTGACGGATATTTACGCGACGAGTGTTGACTATAAGAAAGACACTGCCGAGACTAAACAATTTTTCGCGACGGTACAAAACAAATTGCACTATGCGGTGCATGGTATGACGGCGGCGGAGATGATTTATGTGCGGGCAGATGCCGATAAATTGTTAATGGGGCTGACGAATTTCAAGGGTGATTATGTAACGGCAGAGGACGCTGAGGTAGCGAAGAATTATCTGACCGAGGAAGAACTGATGACGCTGAATCTCATCGTGTCGCAGTACCTTGACTATGCCGAGCTGCAAGCACTGCGCCACAAGACGATGACGATGGCGGATTGGGCGGCACGGCTGGACACCTTTATCAAAAATAACGAAGCGGAAGTGTTAGTCGGTGTTGGCAAAAAGAGCCATGCGCAGGCACTCAAAAAAGCACGTGCCGAGTATGAAAAATATCGTATGCAAGAGATGGCGGGGCTGGAGAGTGATTTTGATAGAGAGGTAGTACGACTGGCGAGGAAAGCTGAGCAGCCTCATGAGTGAGCGAAAAATCCTGACTCTCACTCGTGCGGGCAATCCTATTTTACGTGAGGTCATGCCAGAGCTTTCACGAGAAGAAATCATATCTACAGAAATCCAAAATCTCATCGCGAATATTCGTTACACCAACCAGGTGAGACCAACTGGCGTAGGTCTTTCTGCGCCGCAAGTTGGCGCACGTTTTGCGCTCAGTGTCATCGGTATCAAACCAACGCCGAACCGTCCAAATCTCGAACCGTTTGATCAGGTGATTATCAATCCAAAGTACGAAGGTATCGGACGACGGACGGGCATGTGGGAGGGCTGTCAAAGCATCGGCTCGGGTGATGATACACTATATGGCAAAGCGCTGCGGTATAAGAAGATTGAGGCACGGTGGCATGATGAGACGGGCAAACTTCATGAGCGCACGCTGGGTGGATTTGTTGCACATGTTTTCCAGCATGAGACCGATCATTTGAATGGAGTTTTGTTTATCGACCGGGTGCGTGATAGCAGAACATTTATGATGGCGGATGAATATCGAAAGCGTATAGCCAAACAGCCTAAAAAGTGATACAATAATCAGGTACTAGCTTACAAAAACAAACATGCAAAACAGACGACAACATTCATACACTCATACTCCTACATGCTCTGCACCAAAACGCCGGGTGCAATTTAAACATGTTCTCGGTGTAGTGTTTGTGCTGCTTGCTGGGGTATATCTCTTGAATCGCGGGAATGATGATAAGCAAGCAGCGACGAGCGAAGCAAAGATCGCTGGCGTTCGGGCGGAAGTGAAAAAGGTGCAGCAAACACCGTTTCCATCGGTTGATACAACATCGTTTACCGATACCCAGCGCAAAATGTTGACCCTCATGAAAGCCGAGTATGCCAAACAACCCGTGTCGTATGATGCGACAGTACTAACATACACCGAAGGGTTTAAAGAGTCATGGTGTGCTGATTTTATAAGCTGGGTGAGGTTTCGGGCGGATAAACCATTTAGCAATCCTGAAACAGGCTACTGGCGCATCCCGGGAGTGCAGAGTTTGCGCGACTACTACATGTCGAGTGGCGCGTATCATTTCGTTGGGACATATACGCCAAAATTTGGCGATGTTGCGTTTTACTTTGGAGAAACACCAGACGGCACTAGTCGCGAACATGTTGCGTTTGTGTTTGATATTCAGGGAGACACGCTCATCACGCTCGGAGGAAATGAGACAGACGAGGGCATACTACAACTTCGCCGTAACCTGCTCGCAGAGGGTGAGCGCGGTCTCGCAGGGTTTGGTGAATCTCGACTCTAGTCTATGTGCCGGAGACAAACTTTAGGCCATACTCTTCGACGTCGCCTAGGCCGCCGATATTTATGACATTGGTAAAGCCAGCGTTTTGCATGAGTTTAACGGCTTGACCGGCGCGGTTACCGCTACGGCAGTAGACGACTATGGGAGTATCTTTGGCAAGCTCAGGCATCTTGCCGACTCGCATGTCTTCGACGGGAAAGAGCGTAGCGTTCGCAACATGAGAAGCGGCAAACTCCTCAGACGTACGAACATCTATAACTACTGTATTTTCTGCAAGTTGTTTCTCTGTGTTGAGTGATGAAACCGTGACAGCTCGGTAGGTAAGTGCGCCGACAATGCCAAGAACTATTACTGCTGCGAGGACGATGTATTTCATATAGTAACTATAACTCCTCTTTCTGATTCGTTTAAATACACTTGTTATATATACTATACTCCAGTATACTATAACTATGAAATACAACGTTCGCATAAAGAAAATCATCGGACAGCTGGAGGCACTTGCGAGATTGTCGGATGAACAGGGGACTGCGTGCGACGAAGTATTGCAGCAAGTCAGCGCAGTGCAAGGTGCTGTACTGTCGCTAAAAAAGCAGATCATCGACGACTCGCTGGAGAAATGCCTGGAGTCGCGGCACGCGCATAGAGAAACGAAAAAACTACTAACAACCATACGGAGGTATATATAAGATGGCGCTTATCACAACGACAACAAAACAAGAATTTGAAGAAAAAGTAATAAAAAGCAAAAAGGTCGTACTGGTCGATTTTTGGGCTGAGTGGTGCCCGCCGTGCCGTGCGATGGCACCGGTGCTGGAGAAGCTCGCAAAAGAAATGGATGATGACGTCGATGTTGTCAAAGTCGACACTGAAGCGTCGTCTGACAATGCAGCACTCGCCATGCAGTATGAGGTCCGAAGTATCCCAAATATGAATGTGTTCAAGGGCGGAAAAGTTGTTGACACAGTCATCGGCATGGTACCGCAGGTCGTGCTCGAGTCTACACTTAAAAAGCACATATAATATACTAGTAGCTGTGAATGAACGGCTTGCGAAGAAACTAAAGGAGTTGCCGAGAGAACCGGGAGTGTATTTTCATAAAAATACCGCCGGGGAGATTATCTATGTGGGCAAGGCGGCAGTGCTTCGCAATCGTGTGCGGCAATACTTCCAAGCTTCACGTTTACGTGATCCGAAAACCGACGCGCTCGTTGCTGAAATAGATGACACTGAGTGGATGGTTGTCGGTAGTGAACTCGAAGCACTGTTTCTTGAAGCTGAGATGGTTCGGCGGTATATGCCGCAGTACAACATACTTCTCCGTGATGATAAGGCACTGAGCTATATACGCATAGACATCAACAGTGATTACCCGACAGTGACCACGACGCGCCGACCGCTCGATGATAAAGCGCGGTACTATGGACCGTATTTTTCACTGTATACGGTACGCGAAGCTCTGAAAATCTTACGGCGGATTTTTCCGTATGCCACGAAAAAAGCGAGTGGCGAGAAGCGAGCAAACCTACATTACTACTTAGGACTGGACCCGGGTCTTGAAAGCGGTAAAACGAGTCTTGAGGAGTATCGAAAAAATCTGCGGCGGCTCATGGCGGTGATCGAAGGGAAAAAGAAAACTATCATAAAAGAGCTTGAAAAAGATATGGAGCTGGCCGCAAAAGAGCAGCGGTTTGAAGAGGCGGCTCACTCTCGCAATCAACTACGCGCACTAAAAGAACTTGGTCGGCAGATTGTGTTTTCGGACAATGAATTCCTCGATATCAGTAAAGACCGGGCGCTCACGCAGCTGCAGCAGTTGTTTGTGTTGCCTGGGCCGCCGCGGCGGATTGAGGGCTATGATATCTCACATATCTCCGGGACGCACGTTGTTGCGAGCATGGTGACATTTGTTAACGGCGTAAGCAAAAAGGACGAATACCGCAAGTTTAAAATGAGCACAGCAAAAAATGATGATACCGCTCATATGTACGAAACGATATATCGTCGATTTGATCAAAAAAATATTCGTGCCTGGGGTGTGCCCGAGCTCGTACTGATAGACGGTGGGCCCGGACAGTTAGCGGCAGCTGCGAAAGCTATGCAGGAGAGGAATGTTCGTGTGCCGGTTGTTAGTGTTGCGAAGCGGGAAGAAGAAGTGATAGTGCACAGAGATAACTCGTGTATCGATAGTTCTTATCTTGAACAGCTTATCCGTGCACCGAAAGACGGTGTGTATGTTGCGGTGAGTGGAGATATTTTTACCGTCAACCTACATGTTGGTCAACTCAACGCCGGATCGCATTCGAAAAACCTTCGAGGCGGCACAACACTCAGTCCATACGACGATGTTGTGAAACTTTTTCAGCGTATACGCGACGAAAGCCATCGTTTTGCCGTGAGTTACCATACGGCGCTCCGGCGGACTGCTCAGACAAAGAGTTTGCTTGACGATATACCTGGCGTTGGCTCGGTGACACGTAGGAAGCTCATGAAAGCGTTCGGTAGCGGACGCAGCGTTCAGACGGCATCGCTTTCAGATTTACAGTCGGTACTTGGTATGAAAACCGGGCAGAAAGTGTACGAGTCGTTGCACAGCGGCGATATGATACACTAAAAGGAAGATATGGTCAGACAACTAGTTGTTTTCTGTATACGATGGGTGCTCATCAGTCTTGGGTTCTGGGTTGCTTCGCGGCTTCTCGGCTCAAGCTTCCATGATACTGGGGCGACGACCAGTACATTTCTTATAGCCGGGCTTATATTGTCGCTCGTCAACAGCATCTTAAAGCCTATCGTTGTCGTTCTGTCGCTCCCGGCGATTCTTTTGACGCTCGGGTTATTTATGCTGATCGTAAACGGTCTGATGGTGTATCTTGCGCTGAAGTTGGTACCGGGACTTGAGGTGACATTCTGGGGTGCCGTAGTAACTGGAATGATAATTAGCCTGATAAATTACGTTATTACGGGTATAATGGATTATAAGGCTGAATAAAGGAGTAGAGATGAAACTGACGAATATATTACAGATTGCAACACTTGTGTCGGGTATATTGATAATGATACTGGTGTTGTTACAAGCTCGTGGCGCCAGTCTTGGTGCTGGTTTCGGTTCGAGTGGCGAGCTCTTTACTACCCGTCGCGGTATAGACAAAAGTCTGCATGAAGCAACGATAGTTATCGCTGTTATCTTTGTCCTGTCTATCTTGGTGAACCTAATTTTGGCCTGAGCAAGCAGTGGACGACGACTCAAATAAACAAACTGGGTGGCGTCGTTTTCGCCGTCTTAAGGTGCAAAAGGGTGCGTTTAAACGTCGAGCTCGCAAGATAGAGACGGCGACTATAAAACACGCGCATCGGTTTTTGATTCGTCGTTGGACAAATATACGCGATGTCGGCCGCCATACTGCTGGATGGTTGGTGCTTGTCGGGCTTCTTATCGTTCTTGCAACTTTGCAGAGCACTTGGTTTGCGACTGCGTATATGACTGTCGCACCTGCTAGCGGAGGAACGTACGCTGAAGGAATGATAGGCCAGCTCGATACGATGAATCCACTGTTTGTCAGCACGCCAGCCGAGGTGTCTGCTTCGAGACTGGTGTTTTCGAGTCTTTTAAAGCACGACAGAGATGCTCGGCTGCAGACGGATATAGCCAAATCATGGACTGTGAGCGAAGACGGCAAAACGTACAGTGTTACGTTGCGGGATGACGTGTATTGGCAGGACGGCGTTAAGCTGACAGTCGATGACGTTGTTTTTACGGTGCGTCTCATCCAAAATCCTGCCGTCAAAGCGATGCAGTACGGTACGCTTGCAGGGGTGAAGGTACAAAAGACAGGAAAAAATACTGTCGAATTTATACTTCCAGCAGTGTACGCGCCGTTTGCCCAGGCGCTGACGTTCGGTATCTTGCCGCAGCACTTGCTCAAAGATATTCAGCCTGCCGATGTGCGTGAAAATGAGTTTGGCCGCAAACCGGTCGGGAGTGGCCCTTTTGCTTTTAAGCAGCTGCAAGTCATTGACCCGGCACATCATCGCCTAGTTGTACATATGGAAGCGAATAGTCGATATTACGGCGGCAGCCTCCGCCTGAACCGTTTTCAGCTGCATACGTATGAGAACAGAGATAGTTTGAAAAAAGCGCTCGTGACAAATGAAATCAACGCAGCGCTTGGACTTGGAGCGGATCAGATCGGCGATGTTGTGCAGCGTGAAAACTTTACGGCCGCAACCAGTACGGTTTCTGACGGTATGTTTGCTATTTTCAACAACGATCAGCCTATCTTGCAGGATGTTGCGGTTCGCCAGGCGCTGGTACTCGGTACGGACCGGCAGGCGGTTATCGAGGCTGTTCATGGTCGTGGGTATTTGCTAGGAGGTCCTTTGCCTCAATCTTTCGTGTCTGAGAAAATAGTCAGCGAAGCGCGGTTTAACCGTCCCGCTGCTACCGCAAAATTAGAGGCTGCCGGCTGGAAGTTGGCGGGTGGCAAGCGTGAAAAAGATGGCGTTATACTTGAGCTTTCCGTTGTTGCGCCAAACAGCGGCGACTATAAGCTGCTGGCCGATGAGCTGGCAAAACAGTGGAAGGCGATAGGTGTGAATGTCAAAGTTCAACTGGCTGATCCGCAGATTATCGTCACTGACTACTTGCAGCCTCGTGGCTACGATATCTTATTGTATGAGCTTGCTATCGGTGCTGACCCGGATGTATATGCGTACTGGCATTCTTCGCAGGCAAATGCAAAGGGCCTGAACTTTGCAAATTATCGTTCTGGTCTCGCCGATGACGCGCTGTCAAGTGCTAGAGCCCGGCTCGACCCGTCGCTTCGTAGTGCAAAGTACAAGACGTTTTACGAACAATGGGTCAAAGATGCTCCGGCAATTGCCCTGTATCAGCCGTTGCTTAGTTATACCACCACCAGCAACAGTGCATCGATCGAAAAAGACGAACCGGTTGCCGATATCGTAGACAGATACCGAACTATCACTCGATGGGCGGTTTCTCAGACGACGGTGTATACGACGAGATAGAGGGAGGGGTTATTGCTTGGCGAACTTCTACGAGTTTAGATTTTGATGTTGCAAAATCCTGCTCGTGACGCTCCGGGTTTCTTCGTAACCATACCAACAAAAACAGGGGTCGTAAGACCCCAATTCATGTTGGTGCGGACGAGAAGACTTGAACTTCCACGAGCGCAATGCTCACCAGCCCCTCAAGCTGGCGCGTCTACCAATTCCGCCACGTCCGCATACTATTTGAGCTGTAAAGTACTATCGAAGTTTTATGTCATTCTCGGACAAGACGCGCGTCTACGATCATCTTACGTTACCCACGCAGTCGCCACGTCCGTATAACTATACAAATGTAAAGTACTATCGAAGTTTTATGTCACTCTCTCAGACAAGACGCACATGTCTACGATCAACCTGTGTCCGCCACGTCAGCGTAACTATATATTTATTGTACCAGATACCAGGGAGCAAGAGAAGATAAAACGGGTGGCGATTTTCTGTAAAGCTTGTGCTATTATGGTGGTAGTTTATGAAACAGAGTGAGGGGCAATGAATAAAATAGCGAGTTATTTGCAGTCGCATCTTAGCGGGGAAGTGTTCGACAGTCCTGCGACCCGCAGTTATTTTTCAACAGATGCGAGTGTTCTCGAGATGAAACCGTCGTTAGTAGTGTATCCGCGCTCAACAAATGACATCCGGAAAGTAGCGCGTTTCTCGTGGCAGCTCGCCGAAAAAGGACATGTGCTGCCGATAACGGCACGTGGCAGTGGCACGGACCAAACAGGAGCGGCCATAGGTAAAGGCATCGTCTTGGTGCTGCCTGCTCATCTGAACAAAATACTCGAACTTGACACGCAACAGAAGCTCGTTCGCGTCCAGCCTGGGGTGAATTTCAAGTCACTTCAGGAAACACTGCACACGCATGGGTTATTTTTGCCGCCGTTTCCGGCATCGTATACGTACTCGACTGTTGGCGGAGCGATCGCGAACAATTCCGCCGGTGAAAAGTCGCTAAAGTACGGGCCGATGACCGAATGGGTCGACAAGCTTGAAGTTGTGCTCGCAAATGGTGAGCTCATACAGACCGGACGGGTCAGTAAAAAAGATGTTGAGAAGAAGAAAGGTCTTACAACACTCGAAGGTGAAATTTATAGAGTTGTGGATGGGCTGTTGAACGAGTACGGCGAGCCACTCGACGCGTACTATGACAACTTGCTTGTTAGCAAGGACAGTGTTGGCTATGACCTGCGTGATGTCAAGCGGCGTGATGGTTCGATAGATTTGACGTCGTTGTTTGTCGGTTCACAGGGGACGCTCGGGGTTATCACAGAAGCGATTTTACGCGTCGCACCACACAACCCACATACCGAACTGGTTGTCGCAGCGCTTAGTGACCTGGAGAGCACGGCCGAAGTCGTGGAAAAGCTAAGACTACTAAACCCATCGGCTATCGAGATGATAGACCAAAACCTCATAGCGTTTGCCGAGAAGGAGCGCCACGCAACGTTTCCGGAAGAACTTATCGGACCAGATGAAAAACCGGCAGTCATCCTGTTTGTTGAGTTTGATGATGACCGTCGAAGCCGTGAGAAAAAGGCAAAGCGTGCAGAACGTGAACTGAGTAAGCTGACGGATCGTATCGTGATTTCACAGGACAGCGAAGAGCAAGAGAAACATTGGGCTATCCGACACCTAGCTTCGACGGTTATCAACTACAACCATGAAGGTAAGGTCGCCGTGCCGGTTATCGAGGACGCTGCCGTACCACACGAACAATTTATCAACCTGGTACACGAGATCGAGAAGCTTTTTGCGGCGCATCATTTGTCACTCGCAGTGTGGGGACACGCTGGTGATGCCAACTTGCATGTACATCCACTGCTTGATCTTTCGAAACTAACCGACCGGCAGAAGATGCTAAAGCTTATGGGTGAGTACTATAAAAAAGTGGTTGAGCTCGGTGGAACTATCGCCGGCGAGCACAATGATGGACGCCTGAGGGCACCGTTTGTTCGTATGCAGGTTGGTGACGAGCTCGTGGAATTGTTCGAAAAACTAAAAGAAGGTTTCGACCCGCACGGCGTGTTAAATCCTGGTGTTAAAACGGGCACGGACGCAAAACAGCTTATCGAATTGCTGCGCAAGGAATACTCCATAGTTCATCTCGCAGATCATTTGCCGAGAACGTAGACCTCTGTTATACTGACGAGTGCTTTTAGTCACACGCGAGCTTGTATGGTTATGCGGATGTGGCGGAATTGGTAGACGCGCTAGCTTCAGGTGCTAGTGTTCGCAAGGACGTGGAGGTTCAAGTCCTCTCATCCGCACCAGTTGACATACAACCCTGAGCGTTGACTAAAAGCTCCGCGCAGACATGAGGGGGCGATTAGCTCAGTTGGCTAGAGCGCACGATTCACATTCGTGAGGTCACAGGTTCGAGCCCTGTATTGCCCACCAGATTAGGATTTGAACGAAAAAGTATAGGCTTACTGTGTGACAGTGACGTTTGCGGTGGAGTAGACGGTACGTAGCGATGGCTATATAATAAAGCTCATTATGGATATTTTACGAATACTTGGCCGGTCGTTTATTGCCCTTTTTGATCACGGAGGATTTATCAGCTTCGACGAATGCAAAACACTGTTGTCTCAGCGTATCGGCTGCAGGCCAGAAGAGCTGGACAGGATACGTCCCAGGGTAGTAGTACTGGGGAATTCAGTTGCTCTATCGACACTATATAAACTTTATGATTATCATAAGCAGCACAACAAACTACCTTTTTAGAACAATGTGACTAAATATATTTTGGTTTTTATCAAAAAAGCATCTCTAGTGAGATTGCTTTTTTTGGTGGGCGCTGAGGGGCTCGAACCCCCGACCCCCTCGGTGTAAACGAGGTGCTCTAGCCAACTGAGCTAAGCGCCCGACTTTTTGAACGCCAAACTACTTACTACCATAGTTTGATATAGTACAGTATAACGGAGAAATCAAAATATTGATACTAGCAGGCTTTGAACGGGGAATTACTAGCAGCGTGCTACACTAGAGGTATGTTACTGCTTGTGGCTCTCAGCGCCATTATTATCCCGCTGGTTTTGTTAGTGTTACTGCGTATGCCGGCACGGTACGCCATGCCTATCGCTGCGCTGAGCGTCGCGTTGCTCGGGGCAGTGGTGTGGGGTATGGAGGGCATAGTTCTGCTGGCGTCGGGTCTGCAAGGGCTGCACCGGGCTATGACTATCATCTGGATACTGTGTGGCGCGATTTTCTTGCTGTATGTCGTCGAGAAAACCGGTGCGCTCGACCGTATAAAACAAGGTTTTTTCACCATCTCGAGAGACATGCGAGTACAGACGGTGCTGATAGCGTTTGCGTTTGTCGCGATCATCGAGGCGGTTTCTGGGTTTGGGACACCAGCCGCTATGGCGGTACCGCTACTCGTCGCACTTGGTTTTCATCCCATGACAGCCGTCATACTAGCTCTAGTTGGTGACTCGGTACCGACGTCGTTCGGTGCACTTGCAACACCACTGCTCATAGGCCTTACAAATGTCGCCGACCCGAGCGGTACGTTGATCGGCGATGTTGCTACTAAGATAGCACTGATAGATTCACTGTACGGGCTGTTGTTACCGCTCGTGCTGGTAACTATTTTGGTTGTCGCCTTTGGGCGAAAACGTGAGCGGGTGCGGGATATAGTCGAGATTGCGCCGTGGAGCCTTCTGGTTGGAGCAAGTTATGTAGCGGCGACAGTTGCGAGCGTTCTCTGGCTGCGGCTGGAATTTGCGGCAGTAGTTGGAGGAGTAGTAGCGCTGGCGGTCGGGACGCTCACCGCTCACCGCGGCGTGTTGCAACCAAAAGCTGTCTGGCGGCATCATATCACCGATGAAGTCAGAGAGGTTGCTCACGAAAAGCCAAAGATGAGCCTCATAAAAGCCTGGTTTCCGTATGGGTTTGCTATCGTGCTGTTGCTCGCACAGCGGTTAGTACCGATGCTGCGTGATCTGTCGCAGTCGGTCGTCGACGCGTCGTGGCACATGATACTCGGTATCGAGGGGATTTCGTCACAGTGGCAGGTGCTGTATTCACCCGGGACGGTGCTGCTCGTGAGTGCGCTTGTTACGGCGCTCCTGTTCCGAGATCGACTAAAAACAATTACAGCTGCGGGTTTACAGATGTTCGGGAAAGTTATACCAACCGCGTTAGCACTTGGCTCAACACTCGTCATGGTGCAGGTGTTTGCCAATTCTGGTATCAACACTTTGGAGCTCGCGTCGATGCCGGTTTATATCGCCGAAACGTTGGCACGTACGCTTGGGCCAGTGTGGCTGGCGGTTGCACCGTTTCTCGGGACGATAGCAGCGTTTATCATGGGGAGTTCGACAGTTTCCACTCTCACTATGTCGCCGGTACAGTACAGTGTCGCGGTTGACCTCGGTATTCCGGTCGATGTTGCTCTGGCGCAGCAGGTATCCGGTGCCAATGCCGGCAATAGCATAGCAGTACATAATGTCGTGGCGGCGTCAGCTGTCGCTGGGCTGCATCATCAGGAGGGACGAATCATCCGGCATACGCTACCGGCGGTTTTTCTGTACGTGACATGCACAGTGATGATGACCATACTCGTACTTACTCTTATCTGACCATCTGAACAGAGGTAAATGTTGACATAAACATAGCGGTATGCTATACTGAAAAGATAGGGACGCTCCGATTGTCGCTGTAAAAAACGGAGCTTATTTTTATGACTCATTCAGATAAAATCAGAAATATTGCTATCATTGCGCACGTTGACCACGGCAAAACGACGCTGGTTGACGGGCTGCTCAAACAGTCAAATACCTTTCGTGAGAACCAGGCCGAGATGAGCCAGGAGCTGATCATGGATAGCGGCGATCAGGAGCGTGAGCGCGGTATCACTATCACGGCAAAGCAAACGACGATCTACTGGAACGACTACAAAATCAACATTATCGACACGCCGGGACACGCTGACTTTTCGGGTGAAGTGGAGCGGACGCTCAACATGGCAGATGGTGTGCTGCTGGTTGTCGATGCTCAGGAAGGGCCAATGCCACAAACAAAGTTTGTGCTCAGTAAAGCCTTGGAGCTTGGGCTGCGTCCAGTAGTAGTTATCAATAAAATCGATAAACCGGCCCGGCGGATTGCTGAGGTTGAAGACGAGCTGGCCGACTTGTTCTTGGAGCTTGCAACAGATGAAAGCCAGCTGCACTATCCGGTATACTATGCAGTTGCACGTGAAGGTAAGGCCTGGAACGAGATGCCGGAAGATCCTGTTAGTACTGCTAGTTTGGAGCCGATTTTTCAGGCGATAGTTGGCGATATCGATGCGCCGCTCGCGTCATCTGGCAGCTTACAACTGGTTGTGGCGGCACTGGCACGCGATAATTTTCTTGGTAAATACGCCATCGGCCGGGTGGCGCGCGGTGAGGTGTCGAAAAATCTACAAGTCGTGCTTATGAAGGCCGACGGAACGGTTATAAACTTGAAAATAGAAAAAGTTTTTGTGTCACGGGGCCTCGGTCGTGAAGAAGTTGACATGGCTGGAAGCGGCGATATCGTGGCGCTGACAGGAATTGCCGAAGCGCATATCGGCGATACAGTTGCCGGGCGCGACAATCCCGAGGCATTGCCAGTCATAGCAGTCGAAGCACCGACTATCAGTATGTATCTTGGTCCAAATACCAGCCCTATGAAGGGTCGCGAGGGTGAGTTCAACACCTCTCGTCAGCTGGGTGAACGACTGCAACGTGAACTGGAAACGAATGTGGCGCTAAAAGTGCGCGATGAAGGGATCGGGTTTATCATCTCGGGACGCGGTGAACTGCACCTTTCTGTGCTCATCGAGTCGATGCGCCGCGAAGGCTACGAATTTGAAGTCGGCCGGCCGCAGGTCGTTACGATAACCGAAGACGGTCAGGAAAAAGAGCCGGTCGAAGAGCTGCTTGTTGAAATCGGTGCCGAATTTGTCGGTGTTGTTAGCCAAGAAATGGGGTTACGGCGAGCCGAACTTGTCAAACAAGAACAAACTTCGAGCGGACTGACTCGTATGACGTATATCATCACAACTAGGGCGCTTATCGGTTTACGCAACTTGCTATTAACGGCCACAAAAGGCACCGTGATCATGCATAGTTTGCCACATGGTTACCAGCCGCTCGGTGCAAAACTGACGGCGACTCGAAACGGTGCGCTCATAGCCTTTGAGGCTGGCACGACGACGCCGTATGCGCTGGAAACGGCCGAAGCCCGCGGTGAACTGTTTGTCGGACCAGGCACGGAAGTTTACGGCGGCATGATTGTCGGGCTATACAACCGGCAAGAAGATCTTGAGATCAATGTCTGCAAAGAAAAACACCTGACAAATATGCGCTCGAAAAGCTCGGATGGGACAGTGCAGCTGACACCATACACACAACTGAGTCTCGAGCAGTGTATCGATTTTTTAAATGACGACGAGTTACTCGAAGTAACGCCGAAGAGTCTGCGTCTGCGCAAACGCTACCTAGAGAGCAACGAGCGTAAACGCCACGCAAAAGGCTAGAATAGTACGTCTTGTAAACGCGGGAGCGGCTGGAATAGTTCGGTGAACTTTCGTGCCAGACTATTTCGTGCCAAATGGATCGGCGCCAGTTCGGGTTCTGGGAACATAGATTCAAACCGTTTGCGCATGGCCTGTTCAGCGGCAATGAGCTGCTCACGTTCAAATGTCGCATAGTCTTCGTGCATAACCTGGGACCCTGGACCAAGTATATCAACGAGTACGGGCAGCAACTTGTCGACGAAACGCACAAACCTTGCCTCGGGTACTTCTTGTTCCTCATATACTCTCACGAGCCGTGCGGTGTGCTCTGGGAGATCCTCGCAAAGTGCGTTTATCTTCGCTTTTTCGGCCGCATCTTTGGCTCGTAGACCATCGGCGTCGAGAGCAAATGTAGCAACATCTCCAGTTTTTAGCTCTATAAGATCATGGACGATACAAAATTGTGCAACAAGACCTGTGTCAAGTTCTGGGAAATACGTTGCAGCGAGTTCGGCTGCGACAAGTGCGAGCATAAAACTATGTTCAGCGTCATTTTCACGAGTTTCTGGAGTATAGCGAGGTACTCGCTCTATCGCTGCAAATCTCATAGCGGTATCGGCTAGCACCAAACAGTCTCGTTCGACTCTCGCAGCAACTTCATGAGTGGTTTCGGCTGTGTATTTTTGGTCAAATTTAGCACTATATGGACGATATTGTTCATTCATATTGCTGCTCCTTTTGAGCTTATTTAAAGATTACATTAGCAGTATATAAGCAAATATAAGTAGTTTATAGTGAGTATATTTTGACTCAAATTGGTTTATACTAAATACTATGCATTACATACAAAAGCATATCCTCAAGGTGCTAAGTTTTCATAAATGGGCGCGGTTTCGCGACATGAAGCCGAGAAATACCGACAGTAACTTATATAACTATCACCTAAAGGTTCTTATACGGGAAAAGATGGTTGAAAAAGTTGAAGGTAAAGGCTATCGGTTAAGTCCCAGCGGACTTCGTTTCGTCGATCACGTGAGTAGCGAAAAGTTTGTACCGCGTCCGCAACCGAAAATTTTGACAAAAACAGTGTCTATAAATGAGCAAGGAGAAATACTTTTGTGGCCCAAATACAGACAGCCGTTTATCGATAGGTGGTCGTTGCCGAGCGGGAAAATGCACTATGATGACGACAATGTCGAAGCTGCGATGCGCAGGGAGATAACGTATCTGACACCAGAACGACCATCCGATGTGCGGCACCGCGGTGTGGTGGAGTATAAAATTTTTATCAACCGTGAGCTCATCACTCACACGATAGCACATCTTTTTTCCGCCAATATAGCCTATAACGGTGAGGGTAGGTCGCGATACGTACCACTCAAAGAACTTGAAGAGCTGAAACTATCACCCGGTACCAAAGAGTGCATACAGGATGTACTGGCACACGAAGATTTTTTCTTTGCGTCGTATGACATAGATTACTAGGAGCACTGGCAAACCGAGCAATAAAAAACCGACTGCAAAAGCCGGTTTTTTTACGAACAGATGCTTTATTAGTTGACCAGTGTTTCTTTGACGCGCTTTGAAACGAAGAAGTAGAGCATGAGCAGACCTTCAACAACGAGTCCGATGATGATGGCTGAGATGAGCAGTGGTGCTGAGCTTTCGGTAGAGTTGCCGGTTGCAAAGGCAACGATACTGTTGATAACACCAAAGAGCGCAAAGAGGCCGAGCGTGCCGATAGCAACCCATTTACCAAGCTTCTTTTGCATAGCTATGAACACAGTCGTCGCGATAGAAGCGGCTGCGAGGAATGGTGAGAACACGAGACTCAGCAGAGCATCCGCAGAGCCAAGATTTGTCATAGAAGTAAAGAAGGTCGAGATATATCCGAGACCACTCAGGGCAAAGCAGACGGTAAAGAACAAAAGCCAGCCCTTGACGCCTTTTAGAGATTCGGCCATAACAACGTACTGGACCGGTGCTGCTTGTGGTTGGGCGAAATACTGTTGGTTGACGGGTTGTTGTTCGTATGGGGTTGCGGCAGGAGCGACTGGTGCAGGGTTCGCTACTGGCTGCTCCTGGGGTTGCTGCTCATTCTTGTTTTGCATGGGTTTCTCCATAATATTAGTTATATAGTAGCAGTATATCATATGCGGAATCCTATGAAAGGGAGATTTGTTGCCAGGGTGAATAAATCCGGTTATGCTTGTAGTATGACTAAACCGTGGCGCGACGTAAAAGTTGTCTACCAAATATATCCGCGAAGTTTTAAAGACGCGAACGGAGACGGTGTCGGTGATCTATCGGGCATCACTGAAAAACTTGACTATGTTATGGGAGTTCTTGGGGCAGATGCGATATGGCTCTCGCCGTTTTACCCATCTCCACAGACGGATTGCGGGTACGATGTGAGTGATTATTGTGCGGTAGACCCGCTTTTTGGGACGATGGACGACTTTGATGCACTGCTCGCATCGGCGCACGAAAAAGGACTGAAGGTCATGATAGATCTTGTGCCGAACCATACGTCGGATCAGCATGCTTGGTTTCAGGAATCTCGGGAGTCTCGGGATAACCCAAAACGCGACTGGTATGTCTGGCGTGACCAGCCAAATAACTGGCAGAGTATCTCGGGCGGGTCGTCATGGACGTTTGACGCGCTTACCAGTCAGTATTATCTGCACTCGTTCATGAGTTCGCAGCCGGATCTTAACTGGGAAAATCCAGCAGTACGCGAAGCGATAAAAGATGTTATGCGGTTCTGGTTTAACAAAGGAGTTGACGGGTTTCGTGTCGATGCAGTTTGGGCACTTTCGAAAGATTCGAATTTTGCGGACGACCCGGTCAATGAATCATACGGCGGAGAACCCGGCGAGTACGGCAGCTACGTGCACAAGGCTTGCAAAAACGGCCCGCGTCTCGAAGAGTACTTACGGGAGATTGCGTCGGCGGCACTCGAGTACACAGACAAGTATATTTTGTTTGAGTATTACACCGACTCCATGTTCGGAGATGAAAATGAGCAACTGAAACTGTTACATAACGTCGCACCAGAAGTGGCGGCGCCATTTTATTTCGATGGGCTACATAAACCTTGGCATGCGGATGGGTTTGGTGAAGTTTTGTCGGCGTATCTTCAGGCTGTTCCTGCGAGTAGCCGGCCGTCATTTTGCTTTTCGAATCACGACCAACCGAGGCTTGTTAGCCGCTACGGCGATGATCAGGCGCGGTTGATCGCTCTGATGCAGATGACGCTTCCAGGTCTGCCTGTGATGTATTACGGCGATGAGCTCGGCATGGAAAATGTCGACATCGCTCCGGAACTCACGAAAGATAAGTTTGAAAAAACCGGTGATTCTGGCGGGCGGGATCCATATCGGACACCGATGCAGTGGGACGACTCTGTGCTGGGCGGTTTCACGACTGGCGTGCCGTGGCTGCCGCTTGCGAGCAATGTTTTGCAGCGGAACGTCGCGAGCGAACTGCATGATCCTGACTCGTGGCTTGGTCTGTACAGGCGGCTTATTTCTCTTCGACATGATCCGGTGCTCCGAGAGGGTGCTTTCGAGGTGGTGGGGTCGGGCAGCGGTTATGTTCTGGCGTACAAACGATCGCTCGGAGACAGTGTATACTATGTGGCGCTCAACTTTGCCGGGGCGATGCAGCTTGTTGACATGGCGGTTCCTGTGAAAGAAATTTTGGCAGTAACACATACCGGCGCCGTGACTATCCGTAGCGATGGGCGACTGAGCATGCAGGGTTTTGCGGGCGCACTGTTTACGGTAGCGGCTGCGCCGGACAGCTAGTAAGAATTTTTGCCATCATGTCGTATTCTGCCCGAGTGACCCATAGTTTGTACTTTGTCTTGACGGCGATCTGCCGCGCAACGTACGTACAGCGGTAACTTTTGTTTGACGGTAGCCAACTGGCGGCATCCGAATCACCTTTCGCTTGATTTGCGCCACCATCAACAGCAAGTAGTTCGAGCGGATCGTTCGCGAGTGAGTACCGTTCGGCAGCGCTCAGATTTTGAGCGCCTTTCTGCCATGCATCGCTGAGTGCGACGACGTGGTCTATCTGTACATCGTCACTTGTACCGGCTCCTCGTACAAACTGAATGATATTGCCGGTATAGGGGTCGTTCAGTGTTCCGGTGTTTACTTTGCAGGTCGTGTCAACGCGTGTCACGTTCGTCATATCTCGGGCGAGGATATAGTTACGGAGATCGCAACCATTTAGTTGTCCCCAACCGCTCGAAAAAAGTTCTCGCTTGTAACCGGTCTTCGGCGCTCGACCTTTGACTTCGAGTTGCGACAAGGCTATCGCAGCCGGGGATGTACCGGCGGAAGGGAGCTGCAGAGAACCATCCGCGGATGGTTCTGGCGTAGTCGATCGTAACTGCCACCCGCCAACAGCGAGAACGATGATAACGAAGAGTATACGGCCGAGCCGTGCAAATAGTTGTTTCTGCGTTAAACCATCAGTCTCGCTACGAGCTGTGTTTCTGGACGTCATCCGGTAAAAAACCCTTCCCGTGTTTGAAGTCGGCTTTCCACTCGTACCCTTTGTTGTAGCCGAGGTCTTTCATAAGCTTGGTCGGCGCGTTGCGCAGATGCAAGGGGACGGGTGAGTTTGGGAACCGACCGGCGAGCTGCTTTGCCTCCATCATGAGGTCAGTGATCTCGCGTGACTTTGGCGACCGTGCAAGAGCTGTCGCACAGTGGTAGAGACTGTAGTTTCCCTCTGGAAGTCCGATTCGTTCTATAGCTTGAAATGTCGCAACCGCGAGCGCTAGGGCGCCATTGCCGGCTAGTCCGACGTCCTCGCTGGCAAAGATGACCATACGTCTTGCGATAAACTTCGGGTCTTCACCGGCATCTATCATACGCGACAGATAGTACAGTGTGGCAGTAACATCGCTACCGCGCATACTTTTTATAAATGCCGATATAACGTCATAGTGCATGTCGCCTTTTTTGTCGTAGCCGGGTACGCGTTTTTGAGCGGCGGCTTTGACGACGTCAGGCGTTACTTTTTTGCCGAAACTGAGGGCGAGCTCCAGGTTACCGAGCGCAACTCGGGCATCGCCACCCGACAGCTCGGCGAGGTAGTCTATGGCGGTTGGCGTGATATTTTTTGTTGCTTTAAGGTGTTTGAGCGCCCGTTTTATCACGCTGATGATTTCATCTTTCGCAAGCGGCTGCAAAACCAGAACGCGGGTTCGGCTCAGTAACGGGTTGATGACTTCGAAACTCGGATTTTCAGTAGTCGCGCCGATGAGGGTGATGAGTCCCGACTCAACGTGCGGCAAAAATGCATCCTGTTGAGCCTTGTTAAATCTATGTATCTCGTCGACAAATAATATAGTGCGTAAGTTGAGATTCCAGTTTTGCCTGGCATGCTCGATGACTTTTTCAACATCTTTTTTGCCGCTCGTGACGGCGCTCAGTTCGACAAATTCCGCATCGACTTCTTTTGCGATGATCCGAGCGAGCGTTGTCTTGCCGGTACCGGGCGGCCCCCAGAGTATCAGACTGACAGGCTCCTTTTTCGCGACGATTTGCCGCAGTATCTCGCCAGCAGCGAGCAGGTGAGACTGGCCGATAACTTCTTCGAGACCGGTTGGGCGCATCGCCTCTGCAAGGGGTACTCTACTCATACACTCATTATACCAACCCCCGGCAAGCAGAAGTGTAGTATCTCGGTATTTTCGACAGCTCCAGCTCTTTTTGTTCCTTTGCTTGAGGCCTGGCCTCAAGCAAGACTGGGGTGTGGGTTGGGGGATGGAAAAAAGTTGACTTTTGTATAGTTTTCGCCTACAGTAAAGCTTAAGTTTGATGCGAGCAAACAAAAAGAGAGATTAACAACCAAGGTGCCAAAAGGAGTGGTTAGGCTACCATGTCTATTCTTCGTATCTTCCGGGGGACTTCTCGGTATAAACAACAGACCCAACATACTAGAAAAACATACAATCACCGCTTAGCCGGTGTCTTACTACTCATCGGATTTATCATCGGCTCTCTCTGCTTGCCACTTTCTCATGCGTTACCTGGTGACTATGTGTGGGAGAAAGCGGGGACGAATTTAGCGGGGGATGCATTAAACTGGTCATCTATAGCGAGTTCAGCCGATGGAACGAAACTTGCTGCTGTGGTGGGTGGCGGCTACATTTACACCTCAACAAACGCTGGTGTTACTTGGACTGAACAGACTTCTGCCGGCTTTCGGTACTGGAATTCTATAGCGAGTTCAGCCGATGGAACGAAACTTGCTGCTACTGTCGATAACGGCAGTATCTATACTTCCATTGATTCGGGTGTAACTTGGATTGAACGCACCTCTGCTGGCTTGGGCTTCTGGAAGTCTATCACCAGTTCAGCCGACGGCACTAGGTTTGCTGTGGTCTCAGGTGCTGGTACATCTGGCGAGACTGGCTATATCTATACCTCTTCTGATTCCGGCGCTACCTGGACAGAGCGGACCTCCGCCGGTTCACGCTATTGGGAAGCTATCGCCAGTTCAGCCGATGGTGCAAAATTGGCGGCACCAGCCGGTCAGTATATCTACACCTCAACAGATTATGGTTTTACATGGACGGCTCAAGCTATCGCCCATGAGCACTCTAACTGGAAATCTATCGCCTCTAGTATTGATGGTACTAAATTAGCTGTAGCGACTGGCAATCATTTTGATGATGATAATTATATTTATACCTCTACCGACTCTGGCGTGACATGGACGGCACAAATTGCGGCTGGAGTAAATTATTGGGTATCCGTTGCTTCTAGTGCAGATGGTAGTGTGTTGGTCGCGGGAACTTATTACGGCTATATTTATACCTCCACCGACTCTGGTGTGACCTGGGCCGAGCAGGCTATTGCAAATACTGTAGGTCTGCATGGGACTTTAGTGGCATCCAGTACTGATGGTACCAAGTTGGCTGCAGCGGCTTCTGGTAACTCGATTTACATTTCCCCTAACGCCGGTATCACTTGGACTGAGCAAACTGCCGCCGGAACAACATCTTGGACCTCTATTGCATCCAGCGCTGACGGCGCCAAACTAGTGGCGACCGCCGGCGTCTCGTTGTTTACTTTTTCTCAAAACTATATCTATACCTCTTCTGATTCCGGCGCTACCTGGACAGAGCGGACCTCCGCCGGTTCACGCTATTGGTCCTCTGTCGCCAGTTCCGCCGACGGGACTAGACTTGTCGCGGTGGATATGATGGGTAGTGAATATGAAGGAGGCTATATCTACACCTCCACCGACTCCGGTGTTACCTGGACCGAGCGAACTGGCGCCGGATCGCACCAGTGGCAATCTGTTGTTAGTTCCTCAGACGGTACCAAACTAGCCGCGGTTGTAGGGGGTGGCTTATCCGGCGGGTCGGGCTATATCTACACCTCCACCGACTCTGGTGTTACCTGGACCGAGCGGACTGCGGCAGGGGAAAACACTTGGACCTCTATCGCTTCTAGTGCTGATGGCGTCAAGCTTGCTGCGACCACCCTGGGATATATCTACACTTCCACCGACTCCGGCATTACCTGGACCGAGCAAGCCTCTGCGGGATTGCGCAACTGGTGGTCCATAGTTAGTTCTGTCGACGGTACCAAACTCGCTGCGGTGGAGCGGTTCGATGGCGAATATGAAGGAGGCTATATCTACACCTCCATCGACTCCGGCCTCACCTGGACCGAGCAAGCCTCTGCGGGATCTCGGCACTGGTCTTCCATTACCTCTAGCTCGGATGGTACCAAACTGACTGCGGTCGCAGGGACTGGTGTATTTGGGCTATCTCATGACTACGTCTATATTTCCTCCGATTCCGGTCTCACCTGGACCGAACAGACTTCCATCGGCTCTCGCAACTGGTCTTCCGTCACTAGTTCCGCCGACGGCACCAAACTTGCCGCCGCCGTCGATGGTGGCCACATCTACCTCGCTCACACCGAAGGCCCAGCCACCGCCACTCATAACTACGCTACCGACTCAGCACCAACAGGCACGACACCAACTGTCGCTCAGAGCACGCTAGCTATCACTTCCTCGACTTGCTACACCATTGCTCCAGATAGTACTGAAGTCCTTAGTTCTTCCAATCTTACAGCTCCTGAGGACATCACCCTCCTCGGCGGTCTTGCCTTTAATATTACCTGTGCCACCCAAGGCGGTTCGACTGATGCGATGATAACACTCGGAACGTATTACAGTGACACATCACAGCTTCGTGTCTACAAAAAAGCAGCTAGTTCTAGTGAGCTGGAAGATATTACTAGTCAAGTAATCATCGCCAATACGACTGGCAGCGCTCCAACTACTACTATTAGCTACAGCTTGACTGATGGCGGTGACTTTGATGAGGATGGGTTGGTCAATGGCGTTATAGTTGATCCGTTATATGTAGGAGTTCTTACAAGCGCTACTGTCGGTGAGGATGGGCGACTGGCGGAGACGGGGGTGAATATGCTCGTTCTACTGTTTGGCGCAGGCGGTCTGCTGGCCGCTGGTGTTGCATGTGTCGTGCGCCGCTCATAGTGACTTCGTAGTACAATATAGTCATGGACAAAATCAAGGTGCTGCTGCTGTACGGGGGCGAGTCACCCGAGCATGAGGTGTCGGTGCGGAGTGCGCGCAACGTTTACGGAGCTCTTGATGATGCGAAATACGACGTTTCGCTCTGTTATATAGACAAAACCGGTCGGTTTTGGCTGATGTCATCGCTCGACGGGAGTCATATCGGCCGGCCACAGCTGGCGCCAGAGCCCGGTCAGCGACAATTTTTACTTGTGCCGGATGGTTCGGTACTGCGGCCTGACGTGATCTTTCCTGTGTTGCATGGCCAGAACGGTGAAGATGG
This sequence comes from Candidatus Saccharimonadota bacterium, assembly GCA_027492975.1. Lineage (GTDB taxonomy): Bacteria > Patescibacteriota > Saccharimonadia > Saccharimonadales > Saccharimonadaceae > JAPUDS01. Next base: position 5,141 of record JAPUDS010000028.1, on the reverse strand, counting down.
AACGGTGCAAGGTCTTTTCGAGCTGCTGCATATACCGTATGTCGGACCGAGCGTACTCGGCGCTGCACTGACGATGGATAAAGATGCGACGAAACGTCTAGCCATGCAAGCCGGTCTGTCGGTTGCGCCGTGGCGAGTGTGGGATACACACGAACCGAAACCATCATACACGTCACTTACTTCTGAACTTGGCAGCGTGTTGTTTGTTAAACCATCACGTGCTGGCTCGTCGGTCGGCGTGAGCAAAGTGACAAATGCCAGCGAGTTCGAGAGGGCGCTGAAAGAAGCGGCTCGGTATGACACGAAAGTACTAGTCGAGCAGGCGATAGTCGGCCGAGAGATCGAAGTGGGGATGCTCGGTAACACGACACCGTCGGCGTCGTTGCCGGGCGAAGTTATCCCGGGCGCTGAGTTTTATGACTATAACGACAAATACAGCACCGCCTCGACGGCTCAGCTCCAGGTTCCAGCAGATCTTGATGAAGCGCTCGTTCGTCGTTTGCAACATGACGCGACTACACTTTACAGGGCGACGGGTGGTCAAGGTATGGCACGAGTGGATTTTCTAGTGACGCCAGATGAAATATGCTATGTCAACGAGGTTAACGGTATACCTGGTTTTACCAGTATCAGTCTGTATCCGCGAGCCTTTCACGCTTCGGGTATGAACTACAGCACGCTTGTCGATAAGTTGATTGAGTACGCTCTTGAGAAAAGTACATAATAATACTAATCGAAACATATCGCCACTCGGGAAAACGATCAAGCTCGTTTTTCGCTCGTTTCCTAATGTTATAATGAGAGAGCTACGTTCTAATGTAACAAAGGAGAAACTATGATCGAGCTGACCTGGGTCCTTATCACTATCGTTATCGTATTTATCTTGAGCGGTATAAAAGTAGTTAACCAGTACGAGCGCGGCGTTGTACTGACGCTGGGTAGGTTTACTGGTGTGCGCGAGCCTGGTCTTCGTATCGTTGTGCCGATTTTCCAAAGGATCATACGGGTTGATGTCCGTTCAACACCTATCGACGTGCCAAAACAAGAGGTGATCACGAAAGACAACGTGACCGCTGGTGTTGACGCTGTGGTGTATTTCCGCGTACTTGAAGCACCAAAAGCAGTACTCGAGACGACTAACTACGTCTATGCGACCAGCCAGTTTGCTCAGGCTGCACTACGCGACATCACCGGTAACTTCGAGCTTGATGAGTTGCTCTCTAAACGCGAGGAGATCAGCGAAAAGATCAAAGAGATCGTCGACCAACAGACCTCGCAGTGGGGGATTGATGTTGAAGCCGTCAAGATTCAAAACATCGAACTTCCGTCTGACATGAAACGAGCCATGGCAAAGCAGGCAGAGGCTGAGCGCGAACGACGCAGCAATATCATCAACGCTGAGGGCGAGCGGGCAGCCGCTGAGACGCTAGCGGAAGCGGCACGAATCATCTCTTCAACACCGGGTGCGATCAACCTTCGAACACTGAACACCATAGAACGTATCTCAACGGAGCCGAGCCAGAAAACGACGCTACTGTTCCCTATAGAAATGCTCGACGCGATCCGAACTATCGGCGATAATCTAAAGAGATAACTTTATGAACGACTACAAAATTCCACTCAGTTCAGCGCCGCTTCGTTGGCAGCTCGCTCTCAGTGCCGTGCTAGTCCTCCTAGCTTGCGGTAGTATCACGCTGTTTTTCCACTACGCGGTTTCTGTGCTGCCCGGTCTGCAAACGACTCTCTTGACGATACTCTGGATAACATTGCCGCTCATGTGGGTGCTCGGAACGCTTCTTGCATTCAAAAATCATTCGAGCACAGGATATATTTTGACGGACAAAGCGCTGGCCGTGCAGAAAAAAGGCTGGCTTGGACAGGGAAGCAAGAGACTGTATGGTTACGATACAATCTTGTCAGTTCATAGTCTCAGTCGTGCACACGGTGCCTACGGCACTATAGAACTCATCGTCAAAGATCAGAAACCTGTCGTGCTGCGCGGTGTAGTACTGCCAGATGAACATGCCCAGCGCATAAAGCGGCTGGTCAGCACATCTCGAGATATGGGCGCGGTACAACAAAACACCTCCTTGTAACGGAGGCGTTTTGTTCTAAAATTGGCGTGTTTTACTTTAATTTTTTAACCATGCTGCGGGTTTGCATAGCATAGGCGATAGCGACAACACCGTGGACCAGTGCGTAAACGCCGAGCACCCAGACAAATGCGACCGATGCTGCAACCGGGTAAAACAAGATGATGAATCCCATAGCGAGACCAAAGACGCCCGTGAGGACCCAGAGCCAGCGGCCATCACCCTTGCCGGCGTACGATGCTATCACGAGGTCCATGATCGACTGTACGAAAACAAAGACCGCGAGCAGTATGACGAAGATAGCGGCGGTGATGAGAGGATTCCTCAGCAGGAACACGCCGATAACGATGTTAAACACCGCAAAGAGGGTCATAAGCCACCAAAGCGGATCTTTTTTGATATTACTGAGCGCCTCAAACAGGCTGAACGCACCGATAACAACAACAAACATCGCGTACATGTACACGAGTGTTGCGAGCGTCAGTTTCGGCCAGAAGAGCGCCATGAGACCGAACAGAGAGCTGACAACGCCTGTGATAAGGACGAGCCACCAGATCTCTTTAGTGATAGATAGTTTTTTGTCAAACATTTACTTATGTACCTCCTTGCTTGATATCCGTAGTATAGCACTTTTATCACTAGCTTCAAGCATATTTTCAGTGGTTTAGTTTCCAAGAAGCTTTTGTACAGCGGCGTTCATCTTGGAATCTGCGTTGTCTGAGGATTGCTCAACGAGAGTATCCGGAGTAATTCCTTTGCCGTCGATACTGTTGTTTTTTGGTGTGAACCAGCGTGAAACGGTAAAGGCGAGCGAGCCGCCGTTACTCAAGCGGCGGATTTCCTGAACACTGCCTTTTCCGAAACTCTGCGTTCCGACGATAGTTGCTTTGTCGTATTCACGAAGCGCGCCGGCAACAACTTCACTAGCGCTCGCACTTCCTTCGTTGAGCAGTATAACTGTTGGGGTGGTGTCAACTAGCGGCGACAGTTCGGTTTTGTAGGTCCGAAGGATAGTTTCACCGCGGCGTTCAGTCATCACCAAACTGCCTTCGGGAAGCCACAGACTGACTACTCCTTGAGCAGCAGTGACGGCACCTCCGGGGTTGTCACGCATGTCAAGAATGATTCCGCGTACTTTCTTACTTTGGAATTCTTGAGCGGCATCGCGGGCCAGACGTGAAGTATTGTTGTCAAATGTTGTAATAGTTAGTACACCGACATTCTCGCCCGTAACCGTCCAGCGGACGCTCGGTATGGTGATCGCCTGGCGCGTAATGGTAAGGTCCATGAGCTGTTTGTCGCGCAAGATCGTTAGCGTGACTGTCGAGCCTCGTTCACCACGGAGTGCTTGAACCGCTTGTTCTTCCGACATGGCCGCGACAGGCGTTCCGTTTATTGCGCTTATGATATCGCCGGCTTGTATCCCGGCTTGCTTTGCCGGCGAACCGTCCTGTGGGGCGATGATAACGAGATTGCCGTTTTTGAAGCCGAGTTCAACACCGATTCCCACGAAACCATTGCCGTTCATACGCTGCATCATAGCGGTAGTTTGTTCGGGCGTCAGGTAGTTCGTAAACTGGTCGCCGGTTGCCGCGACGAGGCCGCGTTTTGCGCCGTTTTGGAGCGCAGTCGTATCGAGTTCACCATCGAAATCAGTTCGAAGGATTGCGTAAATTTCCTGAACTGTCGTTAGGTCGATCTCGCCTCTCGCGCCGTACAGGAGGCCGCGTACTGTGCTGCCGAGTGATGTTAGGCTGCCGAGCATCACACCGAGCACAAGCGTGAGAACGGCGAGAACAGCTATACTAACGGTTTGCCGCCGAGATAGTCTAGGGTGCTTTGCCTGTTCTGTCATGACTCTACGCTGCCTTTAGCTTGCGTTGCTTGGATCGCTGCTCTATGTAGAAGTCAAATGTTGTCGTGATGATGATCATGATGATAGGCCCGTAGACGACTCCCAGGATACCAAAGTAGGCGATACCACAGAACGTCGCGAGCATCGTCAGCCCGACAGAGAGTTGGATTCTCTGCGGTATGAGTCGTGAGCGTAGTATCGGGTCGAGATTTCCAGAGATGGAGTAGAGGAAGATAACAGCAAGTCCCATCCAGAATTGTCCGGTAAACATAGAGTACAGCGCGAGCGGTACCAGGATAAGTCCGCTGCCGAGCGGCATAAAGTTCAAGATGGTGAAGATAACGAAGAAGATGAAGAAGTAGTGTCCGTAGCCGAGCGGTATAAGGAGTGCGGCGGCGATAACTGCGAGAATCATGGCGATGATGAGCTGCCCGGTGACCATTGCTTTTGCCATGAGTCCGATTTTCTCGATGTACTGCCTTGTCACGTTTTTCTCAAACGGACTGATCGACTCGGTTTTCCGTATGATCTCTGGACCATAGCGTAGGAACTCAACGAACAGGAATATGTATAAGATGAGTGCTATGCCGAGTTGGGGTAAACTGCCAAGAATACCAACGACAAGTCCAACAGCACCTCGTGCGATGGTTGGCACTGCGGTTCGCAAGAAATCTATAACACTAGAGTCGGTGATACTTGGCTGTGTGCCGGTGATCGGCGCTAGGATGCTATTTGTGATATCTACGGCCTGGTCGATAAATTCGGGTAGATGTCCCTGGGTTTGCAATCGACTAGCTGTTTCAGCAAGACTAGCGAGCTGTCCAACGGCAGCGATCGTGATAAAGCCGAGTGGTATGAGAACGATCAGAAATGACGCAAATAGTGTCAATGCTGCCGCCACACCGCCTTTTTTGCGTTTGAGCCGCATATACAGCGGGTGAAAAACAAAGGCCATCAGGGCGCTAAATACGATAATACCCAGTTGAGGGAGGAAAAACCAAGCAGTGACACCAAGTGTCAGTACTAGTGCTATGGTCCAGGTTCGCGGAGCAGTTGGTTGTGTTGTCATAGTAACCTTATCATACCCGTAAAGTTGGATTTTAGGAAGTGTAAAACAGCGGCTTGTCGAGTTATGCTTGACTTTTTATTTGATTTATGCTACGATAAAAATGTAGGCTTGCTTATGCAGGCGT
>JAPUDS010000027.1:8569-43299 GCA_027492975.1 Candidatus Saccharimonadota bacterium | reverse complement strand
CAAAAACACAGGTCTCTGCTAACACGAAAGTGGATGTATAGGGGCTGACTCCTGCCCGGTGCTGGAAGGTTAAGGGGAGTGCTTCACGGTGCGAACTGAAGCCCCAGTGAACGGCGGCGGTAACTATAACCGTCCTAAGGTAGCGAAATTCCTTGTCAGGTAAGTTCTGACCCGCACGAATGGAGTAATCATGTGGGCACTGTCTCAGCGAAGGCCTCGGTGAAAGTGCATTGGCGGTAAAGATGCCGTCTGTCCGTACCAGGACGAAAAGACCCCATGGAGCTTTACTATAGCTTTACATTGCTTAAGGTTTCAACATGTGTAGCATAGGTGAGAGACTTTGATGTCGATACGCTAGTATCGGCGGAGTCGTCAGTGAAATACCACCCTTGTTGTGGTTTTGAACTAACCTTGACCGTTATCCGGTTAGGGAACAGTGTATGGTGGGTAGTTTAACTGGGGCGGTTGCCTCCTAAAGAGTAGCGGAGGCGTTCAAAGGTTGGCTAACTTCGGATGGAAATCGAAGTGATAGTGTATACGCATAAGCCAGCTTGACTGTGAGGGCTACAACCCAATCAGAGACGAAAGTCGGAGTAAGTGATCCGCTGTACGTACATTTGTTCATGAATGTGGGATCGACAGCGCAAACGGATAAAAGTTACCCTGGGGATAACAGGCTTATCGCGCCCAATAGTTCACATAGACGGCGCGGTTTGGCACCTCGATGTCGGCTCATCTCATCCTGGGGCTGGAGCAGGTCCCAAGGGTCCGGCTGTTCGCCGGTTAAAGAGGTACGCGAGCTGGGTTCAGAACGTCGTGAGACAGTTCGGTTTATATCCGGTATGGACGTCAGGAAATTTGAGAGGATTTGCCCCTAGTACGAGAGGACCGGGGTGAACGTACCTCTGGTGTATCGATTGTGGCCACCTGCTGCATTGTCGAGTAGCTATGTACGGACTAGATAAGCGCTGAAAGCATATTAAGCGCGAAACTAACCTCAAGATTAGATTTCCCTATGAGGACCGTGAAAGACTATCACGTTGATAGGCGCAAGGTGGAAGTGCAGTAATGTATGGAGCTGAAGCGTACTAATCGTCCCATTGCCTTTTTATGAATCAAGATTTTTGCGCGAGAACGCATTAATCTTGGTTTCGAAGGCCGTTTGTAACGACCAGAGATAGGTTTTGACTAGTAATTGGTGAGTAGCATATGCTTGCCGTATACGTCAGTTCTTTTGACGTCAGCAATTTGAACAAATAGGTATCGATGAGCATCGATGATGCGCCGTAGGCGCAGAAGTATGAAGTATGAAGTATGAAGTATGGAATTGCATTTTATGGCACAAACCTTACTCCTTACTCCTTACTCCTTACTCCTGTGTCGCTTGCGACACATCATCGGTGTCCATGGCGACGAGGAAACACCTGTTCTCATTCCGAACACAGCAGTTAAGCTCGTCAGCGGCGATTATACTGCGCAAGCGGGAAACTAGCACGATGCCGAATTATATAAGAAGGGGCCGAAAGGCCTCTTTTTATACAGCTCACTTAAATTGTTGTATAAAAAACCTTGAAATATACGCTGAGTTACGATGATAATGGCAAGTATGAAATTCACACATCTGTTATTTTGGGCGCAGGACAATACGCTCTCGGAGAAGTTTTATAAAAAACTTGGTTTCGAAGTAACACTTTCCAGGGATGATCTGTCAGTGGTGAGACTCGGCGAGCTCGAAATTGAGCTTGTGCCGATACGCGATGAAGATGAATTTGCGCGTGACTCGATGTCGGGCGAAAAGGGGCGTGGTATGTATATCTATATTCAGTCTGATGATGTTGATCGGACATACGAAAACCTCAGGTCGCAAAATATTACAGCCGTAGCGCTACCACGCGACTGGCCGTGGGGCAGGCGGGAGTTCGTCGTTAAAGACCCTGACGGTTATAAACTCTGTTTCTGGCAGAAAATCTAACCTGCATTTCAAGGAAAAAGAGTAATCAGAATCCCAGATTCATTCTGTGTACTACTTGGGTGAGAAAATCATAGAATTTATCTCTATTACGTAAATAAAAAACGACCGATCTCGCAGATACGGTCGTTTTCGGTTGAAGCAGATGAACTGCTTCAGGTGCCTGTATCTAGAATATAGCACTCGGTGAATAAATGCAACAGTTTTATCACCATAAAAAAGCTTATCGTAAATATTGACATAAACGGTTCAATGTGCTAATATTTAAACATACACATATCGTGTGTGAGATATAACATAAGTGGGAACAGGGGTAGACAGGCGAAACCAGGATAGGTTCGGCTGTTTTTCTTTTCCCAAAAAGAAGGAGATCCTCATATGGCAGGAACAAAAGAAGGCGGCAAAAAAGCTGCAGCAACCAACAAGATGCGTCATGGCAAAGACTTTTACGCTCAAATCGGCGCGAAAGGTGGCAAACTTGGCCGCACGGGCGGCTTTGCCGCAAACCGCGAGCTTGCTCGTATAGCTGGTGCTAAGGGTGGTCGTATCTCTCGCCGCCGTAAGTCGACTGAAAAATAAAAGGAAGAGCGCCTTCCTATACTAAATACCCTCCATACAGAGGGTATTTAGTTGATTTTGCGTCGTTTGAGGCCACAGGAGCGCGCGTCGTTGACGATCCACTTCTGAGAGCATATGACACAGGTGTAGGTATTTTCTGCCGTCTGGACGCCGTTTTGACGGCATTTTGGGCATAGACTACGAGCATGGAGCCAGTCGCGGTAAGTATCGAGTGCGGTTTCGACTGTTTCGTTGTCTATGTTAACGCCATATCTTGTGCCAAGTTCGACGGTTTTGCTCCAGGCATCGCGCTCCAGGTGTACGAGGTCTATGTCGCGGTTATATGAGGTATGGCCTAACAGCGCGTGAGCTGTTTCGTGGAGTAGTGTCGCCATATCGGTGCTCTTCGCACGGAAATACACCGTACGAGCAGACGGCGACCAGTGAAAGTCATCTCCTACGCAGTAGGTTATGCGAGGAAAATCAGTCTGTAACGTCTGTAGTAAGCTGTTGAACGCCGTAGTAGTAGCAGCCATAAATCACAGCCTCCTCGGGATATTTTGCTTGATGAAACACTGGCATAGGAATATGACTAGGGAGTTGCGCGGCGACGAGCTGCTTGAGCGAGTCCTTGTAGCGATCATAGTAGGTGCCGATACTGCCGCCGATGATGATAACGTCTGGCATAACAACAGGGATGAGCACGAGAAAACCGCGGGAAATCTTGTCGGCGATCTGCCGCCAAATGTGCTTGTTGTCGATATCGCGTGCATACTTTCCATAGGTGCTGAGTATGGCGCGTCCAGAGGCGAAACTCTCCCATTCACGCATACGGCCATCGTATTCTACGAGCATATGACCACCCTCGCTCATGGACATATTGCGGTCGATACGACCTTCAGCGACGATGCCAGTACCGATGCCGGTGCTGATAGTGACATAGAGACTGTTGCGCGGCGATTTTTTGAGCCGGAGAGTCTCTGAAAGGCCGGCGAGATTGGCGTCATTTTCGAGCCATATAGGGGTGTCGGTGTCGAACAGAGGTTGCAAGCGTTTCACGATATCGAAATTACGCCAACCAAGATTGGGGCAATGATGCGCTACGTTATCCTTTACCATGCCGGGCACAGCGATAACGACGCCGTCGATACGACGGCCGCGCGATATATACTGCTCGTGTAATAGCTCTCCCAGAGTGCCTATGTAGTCATCTTCATTCTTTGGGGTCTGAAATCGAAATTCACTACCAGGCTTTCCCTGGCGGGTGAACGCCGTAACGAGCGTTTTGGTCCCTCCGGTGTCGACGGTGATCAACATACTAAGCTTAGTGTAGCATGCGAACTATCGCTTGCGCTACTCTGTAAAAACTGGTATATTTAAACCTAGTTAAAGTTTCAAGGAGACACGTATGAAAAATCATCGCTACGAACAGGGTGGAGTAGTGACTTTTGTGATAGTAGCGGCCGCACTCGCTTTGCTGCTTGCCGGTGGAATTTGGTGGGCAAAGAAAACATACGTAACTTCGACAGATACACCTAGTTCAAGTAGTTCAGATGCACAAGGTGGTGATACGACTGGCCAGTCTCAGACAGGCGGGAACAATTCTTCGGGTGGTGAAACGGGCTCTTCTACTGGCGGTACTTCTTCGTCCGGTAGTTCGGGGGGTTCATCGACTCCAGGTTCGACAGGATCTGGCTCTTCTTCATCCACTGGCAATGTTGCCGCGACGGGTCCTGCTAACAGTGAAATTCCGAGTGCCGGTCCTCGTGAGGTCTTCGCTACAGCAGTAACGCTGAGTATCCTTGGCGCAGGAGTGACGTATCTTTTCCAGTCGCGCAGACGCGCCAATGACCCGATGGTGAAATAATTTTTGACAAGAGGTGGTATAAGAGGTACAATGATAAGTAATTCTTTTTTGTGTGCCTTCGGTACCTAGAGAGAAAATATACTATGAAGGGAGCCTGGTAGGGCTTTTACGACAAAACCTACCAAACTGTTAACTATGGCAGATGCCAAAAAAACTATTACTATGGATGATCTCCTGAAAGAGGAGAACATCAAAACTCTCGCGGCCAGTGAGGTTGTCGAGGGGATTGTACTGAGTGTTAAAAAACATGAAGTACTGGTTGACCTTGGGCCGCACGGTGTTGGGATTGTCCCGCGCCGCGAAGTCGGGTTTAGCCAAAAACTCGCTGAAGGCGACGCTGTAACAGCGAGTGTTATCGAAGTAGAGATGGAGGACGGGTATTCGCTCCTCTCACTCCGTAAAGCTGCTAAAGACCGCGGCTGGGACGAGATCGCCCGCGTGGTTGAAAGCGAAGAAGTTATAGAGGTAACGGCGTACGACGCGAACCGCGGCGGGCTGCTTATAGAGCTTGAAGGTGTGCGCGGCTTTTTGCCTGTCAGTCAGCTTTCGGCCGAGCATTATCCGCGGGTTGGCAGCGCTGACAAGGACGAAATCTTGCAGCGACTCAATGCGCTCGTCGGCAAACCTATCAAAGCACGTGTGCTCGATGCCGACAGGCGGGCAAACAAGCTTATCTTCTCTGAGAAGGAAGCGATCAAGGATGGTTTGAGCGAGCGGTTTGAAAAACTTAAGATCGGCGATACGGTTAAAGGTATCATCACCGGTGTTGTTGACTACGGTGCGTTCGTGAACGTCGAGGGTATCGAAGGGTTGATCCATATCTCTGAAATCAGCTGGGAGCGGGTGAGTAACCCAACCGACTACGTCAAGGTCGGGCAGAATATCGAGGCGAAAGTTATCGCTATCGACAAAGAGCGCCTCAGCTTGAGTCTCAAACAGCTACAGGAAGATCCATGGCTTTCAGAGGTAGAAAAGTTCAAGAAGGGTGATGATGTCGAAGGTACAGTAACGCGCATCACGCCATTTGGCGCATTTGTACAGCTCAGTCCGGCTGTCGAAGCTCTCGTGCACGTTTCGGAACTTGGTGACGGTGACGGAGCGGATCCTGAAAAGGTCTTTACGCTCAACGAACGCAAGAATTTCCGCGTACTCGAAGTTGACAAAGATAACCGCAAGATTAGTTTAAGCCTCAAAAAGGCAAAATAAGTTCTCGGGGTTGAGTGCGGGCGAGTCTTCGTCCGCATGACTATCACCGAGAAGAAAGGAGTCGAGTATGGCCGAAAGAACTGTGCAAGTCCCGGATATGGTAACGGTTGGCGAACTAGCGACCACGCTTGATATCCCTGTTACGAAACTTATCGGCGAACTGTTTAAGAATGGTATCGCCGCAACGATAAATCAACGTATCGACGTTGAAACGGCACAGATTATCGTCGAAGAGCTTGGGCTTGATGTTGAACTACAGCGACAGGAAGCGCAGCCCGTTATCAAAGAAAAAAAGCACCAGTTGAGCGACCACGCTGTTTCTCGGCCTCCTATCGTTGCTGTTATGGGTCACGTTGATCACGGCAAGACAACGTTGCTTGACGCTGTTCTTAAGATGAAAGTTGTCGAAGGTGAAGCAGGCGGGATTACCCAGCATATCAGTGCTTACCAGACGGTACGAAATGACCGTTCCATAACCCTACTTGATACGCCTGGTCATGAGGCATTTTCGGCGCTCCGGCAGCACGGCGCGACACTGACGGATGTTGTTGTTATCGTTGTTGCGGCTGACGATGGCGTGAAGCCGCAGACAGTCGAAGCGATAAAATTTGCCGAGAGTGCAAATGCGAAGATAGTCGTTGCTATCACAAAATGCGACAAAGACACCGCAAATGTCGAGCGGGTTAAAGCGCAGCTCGCGAGTGAGTACAACATGAACCCCGAAGAGTGGGGCGGCGATACGATCATGGTGCCGATATCTGCAAAAACGGGGGAAAATATCGATAAGCTTCTCGACATGGTACTCCTGGTTGCCGATCTTGAAGATTTGCGCGCTGACGTTGATACGCCGGCCGAGGGTCTCGTTATAGAATCACACCTCGAAGTGGGCAAGGGTCCGGTGGTAAGTATGCTCATAGAAAACGGTTTGCTAAAACTGGGACAATTCATTGTATCTGGTACAACATATGCCAAAGTCCGGACACTGTCAGATTATGCTGGCCACCCCATAAAATCAGCCGGTCCGGCGACGCCAGCGATCGTCACTGGATTTAAAGATGTTCCGAGCTTCGGTGACAGATTTATCGTTGTAAAAAATGAGAAAGCAGCGCGCTCTATGGCGGAAAAACATCGCCTCAGTGAGCAGCACGAAGCGGTGCACGCCCGTGTTACTGGTAACGACCTGCTTCGCATGATGAATCGTCAAGTCGAAACACAAGATGTCAATGTCGTCGTTCGAGCTGATGTTCAAGGATCGTTAACCTCTGTGACAGATAGCCTGAAATTGCTCGAAAACGAAGAGCTTATCATGCGTATCATCAGCTCAGGGGTTGGTGCTATCACTGAAAACGACATTCGCCTGGCTGCGAGTGCAGGCGCTATAGTCTACGGGTTTAATGTTCAGTTACCTCCGACAGTAAAACGTCTGGCAGTGCGTGACAAAGTGAGCGTTCGGATATTTAAAGTTATCTACGAACTACTTGATGATGTAAAAGGTGTTATGGAAGCTATGCTTGCGCCTGAAGTTGTTGAAACGGAAGTTGGTGAGCTGAAGGTGCTCGGTATTTTCCGCACCACAAAAGACGACGTTATATGTGGTGGCGAAGTATTATCGGGTAAGGTGACAGCAGGACTTATGGTTCGCGTCAAACGGGGCAAGGAGCAGGTGGCTGAGGTGGAGGTTCGCTCTGTACAGCGGCAGCAGGCCGAAGCAAAAGAAGTGTTCGAAGGGGAGCAGTGCGGCCTGGAACTCCGAACTCGCGGCAAATTGCTTCTAGAAGAGGGCGACAGGCTTGAATTCTTTACCCGTGAGCTGAAAAAGCGTTCACTCTAAGTTATCTCGACATACAAATAACCCCGGTTGTACAACCGGGGTTATTGCTATAGGTGTGTCAGTCGCCTAGAGATTAGTTGCGTGGGCCACGGAGGGCTTTGCGCGAAGCTGCGTATGCGTATGCACCGTAGCCGAGAGCACTTGCACCAACGAGGCTACCGATAATTCCGGCTGGGCCGGTGCTCGGGATCTCCGATGGAGTTTCCTCTTTAGCGCAATCGTTAAAGTCTTTTGAGTATTTTGACTTGTCGAACTCACTCTCTTTTATCCAAACTATCTCTTTGTCCTTAAGACGGCAGACTTTCATCTTTTCATCTTTTGGCTCTTCTTTACAATCGTTTGGATCTTTTGAGTACTTTTTCTCATCAAACTCACTTTCCTTGATAGTGACAGGGTATTTCTTGTCACTGAGGCGGCAAACCTGTATCTCCTTATCCTCAGGAGGAGTTGGGCAGTTTACCTTTGCCTGGAACTGGACGAATGTCTGAGTTGAGCCATTTAGCTCGCCGGCGTTGACGCCGCCACTCGTGATACCATCCGACAGATTTGTAGTGGTTTTGCCGTCGCTGGTGATACGAACTGTCGAACCTGGGATGTACGCCAGGGTTCCGCCACCAGTAACACTGACGGTTACTTTGCCGGATACGCTAGTGATAGCATTTGCGGCGTTAGTTGCCGAGGCGCTGATATTACCGTTTGTGAGGTCGGCTTTGACGGTTAAATTCTTTAACAGACCAAAGTCGCTGTTTGCAAGCAGGACGCTGTATTTGACGGTTTCACCACAGGTCGCACTAGCGGTTTGACCGAACTTACCATTTGTCGTGACGTTTCGAATTTCATAGTTCGTTGCGGCGTTAGAGAGCTGACCCGGACTATCGGCGAACACCTGTGCGCTTGGCACGAGGGCGACGATAGGGAGGGCGAGAAAAGCTATCAATGAAGCTAATCGTTTCATCTTAAATCTCCTTAGTTACTATCTTAAATATATACAAACTAGATAGTCATATTATCTTTAATGTGGAGTGCGACGTGCGCACGGGCTGACAGGAGTCAGTATCCGTGCGCACGTCAGTGCTCACTCCTCTCTACTACTTGGGTGTCTCCGGCCGCACTGTGATGACGAACTTGTTCGTCGACGCGGTGTCGACTTGGCCGTCGTCCTGGGTGAGGGTGAACTCGACCCAGTCCTTGCCGCCATCGGGCACCTCGTCGGGAGCGACGTAGGTCACCTTGGTTGAGAACGATCCGGAGACCGTCTGAGACTTGCCGCTGGAGATCGTGCCGCCGTTCTTCGCCGAAGCGAAGAGGGTAGCGGTGTGACCCTTGGCGACGGTACCGGAGACCGTGATGGTCCGGCTGTTCGAGACAACCACATCGTTGATGGTGTCGGTCTCGATCAATTTCGGCGCTGGGGTTGGTGGCGGTGTGGGCTTCACCTCGGTGCAGACGGCCTTGGCCTCCGCCTTGGCTGTTGCCTTGATGGCTGCCTCCGCCTTGGCTGCGGCTTCCACCTTGTTGAGTACGCTCACGCGAACGGAGTTTGTAGCTTTGATCGTGGCTTCGAGCTCTGTCTTTGCCGATGCGGTCGCTGTGGCACTTGCCTCAGCAGTTGCGGTTGCGGTTGCCGAGCCACTGGCGGACGAGCTGCCGCTCTTGCACCAGGCCTCCGCCTTGGCAGTGACACTCGCTTTGGCGATCACCTTGACGGTGACCGTAACTTCGGCGAACGACTTGACGATCACGACACTGCTTGCCTTGAGGGCAGGGTAGGTCTTGAATCGTGCGTAGTTGCCGCAGTTGGCCTTGCGCCACACTCCGTTCACCTTGATGAACTTGGTGTTCGACTTGGTGGTGTCTGTGTAGTACACCACCTTTCCGGCACGGTTGCGGCCGCTGTTGACGAACTTCTTGCCCTTCTTCAGGACGAAACACTTCTTGCTCTTGAGGAGCTTCGAAGTGACCTTGCTCACTGTAGGGCACTTGCCCTTGTACGTGATGCCGTCCTTGACGATGAACTCGAGGTTCGTCTTGCCCATCGCATCGCCGGTAGCGATGTCGGTGACCACCGTTTCGTCTGTCACCTCCGAAGAGGAGTAGGATACGGTGGAGCCGGAATCGATGCCGTCGGCGGTTGCGGTTGCCGGGGCGATCAGGCCGAGCAGCCCGAGGGCCAGCAACAGGCTGACCAGGGCGCCGGTGAAGCGCTTGGTGGACATTTTGACCTTCCTTTCCCCTCGTTCCTGCGAGGGGGTCGATTCTTGGAATCGCCTACACCCCGCAGGGAGGGTATGACGATAGACGCGAACATAGGTGGTTGCCATGCACGCATATATCGTCACACCTTCCAGGAGAAAGGAATATATGTAGAGAAAAGAGTGAGCTTGGGCCAAATCCGCGAGCAAAAACTCAAGCGGTATTAAAGACCCATGACTATCTAGTTTGCGAATTTTACGGTTATTGTTAGTAATTTGTCGCAAACAATCTCTTATTTGTACCGACTTGTTAAACAACACCTTGCTCGGTAGGGGATGTAGGCTGTCATACAAAGACGCCATAACCCAACACGCTCCTTCCAGAGGATACATCTAGTCTATCACAAATTTGTTTTTATGTCAAGACTTAAGCACAATATAATTTGCTTATGCTCTAAATACAAGCTGCTTAATCTGAAGACGTTCGCTATGTCCTTAAAAAATAGCCCCGTAAGGGACGTGAATGATCTGAGGTGTGCCACGAGGGCGCGAGGAGTGGACGTAAACGGTCATTTACATCACTCACTCGCACCCTGCGTGGGTGCACCTGTCACACTACTCCGGTCAGCTCCGGAGAGCGCCATAGGCACGCACGGCCCCGACCTCAACAAGAGCAAACGCCCCGGAGAGGAAAAAGGCCATGAGTAGGTTGTCGCCGACATGGAAGCCGAAGTTCGCGACAGCGTCGTGTAGCCAGTTGAGGCTTGGTACGGCATCTTCAAAGTGGACGGGCTGTATGTAGAACAGCCACAGCAGGACGAGGGCCGCGACGATGACGGTGATCATGAGGTACCTGAAGAGGCCGATACCCACAAGGTAGAGGATCGTGATCGTGATGACGATCACGGTGATGGCCCACAGGATGGCCCACGGGTCTTTGAGGGTGGCCTCTGGTATGGCGAGGCGCTTGCCTCCACCGCCCAGAGCCTCCCACAGGAACATGAGCAGTAGGTTCAGGACGGTGAAGCCCAGGAACATACCGAATGAAAAACGCCTCATGAGACAGACCTTTCTCTAGAGTTTTGAGTGACAGGTGCGTTGCCGCTAGCCGGGGAGATGTCCGCGGTTTGACGAAATACCAACAGGGGTGAGTTGGGACCTCATCAAACCGCAAAACCTCCTCCTGCAGTACAACTAATAGCATAATACAATGAAATGATGTATTTTGCAATAAATGCATGACGAAATATAACAGTTGACACTCAAGAGCTTGTGTGTAACCATAAGAGTAATAAAGAGTAAAAATCAACACTATGCCTACCGAATCATCCTCAGAGAGCCATAAGCCGATTCATCACTCCAATGCTGATGTGCCAGATCGGCATACCCCAAGGTATACTTCCGAGGTGTCGAGTGCGAAAGATAGATTGTCTGTTGTTATGAAGCGGCTTGGAGCGTTAGTGGCCGATAAAACCGGGGTATCATACGAAAGAGTATTTTCTGATGCAGAAAGTGTTGTGGGTCGCATGAGTACTGTACTTGATGCTTATGTTTATGTGAAAGAAAACGGCGGTGACCAGGGGACACTGAAGGCGCTAGATGTACTTGCTGGTGGGCTTGCGACTAAAGCAATAGAACTCGATCACCAGCTTAATGGAGGTGTGTTACCAGAAAAACTAGAGGGGGATGACGTTGATATTGATGATCCGACAGAGGAGTTCCTTGTGCTTCCAACTGAGGAGTTTATCCACACAACTTCAAGTAAAAATAATAGGGTTTCCCGAAGTGATCATCTGCTCGTTGGCAAGGGTAGGTATATTGATACCTCTGAACTCGCTCCCATAGATGAGCTTTTGGCTAAAGATATCGCTCTGATAAATGTGACGCTCTATGATCGGGCTGGTGAGCTGATGCGTCGATACAGCGCAATGAAGCTTGAACAAAATGCCGAGGCACAAGCAGAGATTGAGCAGACGCTAGATCTTATCATGCGGTGCAAGGAGTTTTTCGACAGTCACTATGGGGCTGTCGGACTTGAGCAAAGCGGTGGTCCGTCGGACAAACTGGAGCTCAATGCGTTTCATTTGTTGCTGACGCGAGTCGTGGAAAAGGTTGATCGTGTTTTGGGCAGCGAGTCGGGAACATCGGATATATATGACGAGACACAGGAAATACAAATGACCCAGGAAATTCCTCGAGTAGGGGAGGAGACGCGACAGTTTAGCCCCGAAGAGGCCGCGCGTCTCGTGGAGATGACAACAAGCTCGGAACAGGAAGAGGGTGTTCCGGAAGCGACCGCAGCCGCAGGGTTTGGTGGGCGTGTCGTCCGAGCTCTAAGAACAGCTGCGGACTGGCTCAACCGAAGCGGTTTCTCGGGCGATACAGAGGAATCAAGCGCAACTCTCGATGAGCTACTGGAAGAAGATGAGGTTGTGGCTGAGGTGATCCCTGAAGCTACTCCGCGGAACACTGAGCTCGACGGGCAATACCGTAATGATCTTGACGAACTGCAACAACAACGAGAAGAACTACTTGCGGTTGTTGGAGGTGATGTGTCGCGGTTCGATGAATTTAACAAGCTCATGCTAGAAGACATAACGAGTGACATGAGATTCATACAAGAGATGCTTGGTATCGAAGAAGAGCCATCGGTTGCGGAACCGGTAGAAGCACCGAAGCCTCCAGAAGACGAACTAGCGCTGCGACGGCAAAAAAATGCTCTACTGGCTCAATTAAAAGAGTTAACCAACCATCGTGATGCGGCGCAGACTATGGACCCAGGTGTCGACACCAGTTTGTACGATACGGGCATACACGAACTTCTCGGAAAGATCCAGAAGATCGATGAGAGGACTGCTGCGTAGGGCGGCGGGGTAAAAAGTACGTGACACCGGCCGGGTGTATGTGGTATAACTGTTACCATAAGGACTATAAAAAAGTAAAAACAGAGTAAGGAAGAACTATGGACCTCGATAAAATCCTCGACGACTATCTGACAAACCTTGTACAGGAAAACTTTGGCGGTGATCTTAGTGAGGATGAGATACCAGATGCGAAAGCCGAATTATTCACGGCGTTTATGCATTTGTTTAACGCTCGGTTGATAGATTCGTTTTCGGATGAGGATTTACCCGAGGTGCAAGAATTCATCAAACAAGGTCAGTTTGAAAAGATTGCCGAACTTGCTGTGACAAAAGGGACGAACATGGCCGATCTTATACAAAATGTCATGATAGAGTTCAGAGAATTATATCGAGGCAAAGACTCTGAGGAAGAGGAATAACGGAGTAGCGGGACATGAGTGAGTCGCAGCCAGGACCAGGACCGCAAAAGAGCCAGCACGAACTGACGTCTGGCCAGGGTCAGGAAGGAAAAGAGCTCGAACGTCGCGGGCAGGGGACTGTCGCCGTTCTTGATAGAGAAGAGTCAGCGGGGGGGGTTGTGGATATATTTACCCCACAGAGTGAGCCGAGTGAACCCGGCCCGGGCAAAGAACTATTGCCGGTTGACCAACATAGCAAAGAGGTGGTTGTGCCAGATAATGCTAGTAAGGAACTGATCGTCCCCGAGGAGCATAGCAAAGAGATCGTACCCACTGCGCAAGGTGATGAGAGAATTACCGGGGTTATCGCGGGTGTTACGGAGAATGCTGAGCGGCAGTCAGCGCTTGTCTCGGCGGAGAAGAAGTATGATGCTGATTCGGTCAAAAAAGCTGGCTGGATACGACGGATGCTTCGTGGCATCGCTCGTCACGATATAGCCCGTGAAGGTATTTTATTTAAAAACAGAAGCGATGCCGCAAAGAAGATCAAAGAGACACACCGTCTGTACGATATGAACGAGGAGCAGTGGGAGGATCTCAGTGCTTCGCATATTCAGCGCATACTGGATGACCGTGGGATTGGTGAAATGATGGACGAAAAAGCCGGCGAGCGTCAAGTAAAGCTTGAATCTCAAGCTGGCGGCAAGGAGATCCGGGGTGTTATAGATGGTCTCGTGGTTGAGTATGTCAGGGACTATAAGGGCAAATACGACTCACCGGATGGTAAGGCGAGTATGCAAGAAGAGATGCGTCGTCGGATGGCGGAGCTTGCTAAAGACAATCCGGACGTTCAAGCGCTGCTCGGCGAAGGCGAAGCATATATGTCGAACATCGTTGACATCGCTGAGGCGGTGCGGCAGCGCGTTAGCCATGAACAGGGTATACAGGACGTTCTTGCGAAAGTTGATATCATAACAGCGCGGCTTGATCCCGGTGCACGGACTGAGCTGAAGATGACGAAACCGCAAAAGGCATTTGAATGGATTCAGAAACATACTCTCGGTATCGGTAACGGTACGAATCTAGCATTGGCTGCTGCGGTTACGTACGGAGCCTTAAGCTATGCGGCCAAGACTGGCGGGAATATAGCTACGCGAGCGGTGACGTTTGGTCTCTTCGCAGGGGCCAGCGTCGGCATAGGTTTCATGCAGGAAAAATTCCGTCTACGTGCGGAGCGCGCACAAGTTCAGCGTGAAGCAGAGCTGGGTTATCAAGGCGAAGGAAGCTCTAAGCGCCGCGAAATGCTCGTTGGTAGCCTCAATGAAATGAAAAATGTAACCGTTCTTATCGATGACCTAAGAGGCTTCAGAGACGAGGAAAACAACTATGAAGTAACGGCTGATAATTTCGGAGCACTACTTACTAGGGCTGCTGAAGCATCGGCGCGGCGCGACCTGTCAAGTGCGGAACGGCGAGCTTTCCTGTCGTTTAGTGGTGAGACGGAGGTGCAGAATGCCGAAGAGCGACGCCAGTTATTTCTAGAGACCGTTCATGCTCGCAAAGCTCTCAGAGACTACTACGAAAGCAATAACCTCTCGAATGACTCAAAGACTTACGGTAAAAACTTCAATGAGTTTTATGAGTCGATGAAGGTTGGTATCGAGGCCGGGATGATGAAACAAGCGGCCGAAGCGGATAAAGAATTTGCTCAGGAGAGTACGCGGAAAGCGTTCTGGAAAGGGGTGCAGATCGCTGGTTTTGGTTTCGTCGGTGGTCAAATAGCTCGCGGGGTTATGGGGTTTGCTTCAGAGCACATACAAAATGCGTATGAAGCTACGACGGGCAGAAATCTAAATGCCGATACGGCAACACTGTTTGCATGGAGTTGGCATGCTCTACGCAACACCCTGCCGCAGCCCTCAACACCGAACGTTAGTCCACCGAACTTTGTCGACCAGTCGCTCTCTCATGGAGGTAACTTCAAGCTTGATGACAAGCTGAGTTTTGTTGAAAATGGTAACGGCACTATGACGATCAAAGGGCCGAACGGCCTTCAGCTTGATGGGCTGCAACGTGATGCTGACGGTCCGCTAACGAAAGACTCATGGGACCGCGTCCGGGATGCCGGGCTCGAAGGCAGTGAGAGTACGCGAGAGATACCGGACGGTACAAAGTCAAAGAACGTGAGCGTGAAAAAATTCACGAAAGAATTTGGTACAAAAGTACATCGCCACTGGTTTGATAACGATACTCCGACCAAGTTTGAAAACCGACCGCATGTCGAACGCTCACTTATACTGTCTCGCAACAGTGACGGCGACATAGTCTACTCTATGAGGGTTGATGGTAACTCTGAAGCGTTTCATGGCGGCAAAAATGCCGACTTTAAGAACGGCAAGTTCAAACTGGCACTTTCTATGACGCGCGATACGCAGTCGACGCCTATTTTGATTAATGCTGAGCGTGACGGCAATGTTATCCGTGCTGTCATAGACAAAGACGATCCAGTTGCGAAGCTCTTCAATGGTAAAGGCGATAACGTTGAGTTTAACGGTAAGTATGCAGAACTGGCCCAGATGAAGGGTCGCGATGGGAAGGGTGCGTTAAATATGTGGTCGCTTGCTACAGATTCTGGTCCAGGTTCGGTCAGCAAGATCCCCATCGAGATACCGGCAACAAAAGAAGTTGGCGACATGACTATCTTTATGAAAACGCCGGAAGTTGTTCCTCCTGAAACAACAACACCAGAACTGGACTTACTGTTTGTGTACCCGCCATATCGCACGGGTCTACGTGGTTCTGGTAAACGTGGCGAAGAACGCAGCTCAGGTGGCGAAAAAGGCCCAGACGGAGACGGATCTTCTCCTAAAGAAAAAGAGAAGTCTGTAGATGGCGGCGGGACTTCAGGGGCGAGCGAAGCTAAAAGTGAGAACAAAGAGGATGAGCCGAGTATACTTAACTTGGCACGAGCTCTTTCTGATCTCAAGGCCGCAAGTCATGAAGCAGAAGAAGAGTTTACTAAAAGTGGCGAAAGTGAAGCATTTAGAGAGAAAGCAAAGAAAGCAGCCGAACGCCAGATAGCTGTTAACAAGGTCAAGCAAGAGGTTGCTCGTCGCGAGAAACAGCGGGAGGAGCAGAAGAAACAGGAAGAAGCGAAGAAGAAATCAACTGCCGAAAAAGAATCAAAGGACCAGGCTTCTCAACCTCCCGTGCCGCCGGAACAGACCACTTCATCCGAACAGGGTGATGCGAAAACTGAACAGCAGCCCACGCAACCCGAACAGAAGAAAACCGAAGCGGGTGAAAAAGGCGCAGAACAACAGGCATCAGCTGAACAGCAACAACAGCCAAAACCTCAGCGCACAACACCAGCGAGCAACAGGACTACCAGGGGCTCTACGGTTACGGGCACTTCGGCTGTAGACGAGACGGAGCAAGAGAAGGGCGGAAGCGGTGCTGAGGTAAGGTACGGCGCTCTCGAAACAGATCCCCTCTATGTCAGTATCAATAAACGACTAGGCGGCATAACTAAGGAGCTTAGCAGTATAAGAAATCGGGTTCGGGATATGAAAAATAGTCAAGGAATCGATGCTATACCCCAAGAACTCCTGAATAGAGAGCGAGAACTAGCAAAACAAAAGAAAACAGCGCTCCAACAACTGCATGATCGTCGCCTCGCCCTCGTGGCAGAAGCGGAACAACGGGCAGCCTAACCCCCGCCTCCTAGTGTTATAATAATACTATTGAAACATGTCGTCACTCGGAAAAACGATCAGGCTCGTTTTTCGCTCGTTTCCTAATGTTATAATAAATACATAACCATACGAATATAACGAGGGAGGGGTGTTTATGTTTCAGCTCGATGATCAGTTTTTGCAGGATATAGGTCTCGGCGGTATGCCGGATGACCAAAAGCAGGCGTTTTTGCAGCATATTTACAGTGAGCTAGAGCTTCGGGTAGGGACGAAACTATCCGAAGGGCTCAGCGATGATCAGATGGCAGAGTTTGAGGCGTTTATCGACCGTGATGCCGAGAAGGTTGAGCAGTGGTTCGGTGCGCATCTGCCAAACTACAGTGAACAGCAAGACTATCAGCAGCTCAAAGCGGGTGCACCAGAAAATGTGAGTGCTCTTGATGTGCTCTGCGAATACGGTTCACTCAAGTGGCTTGAACTCAATAGACCCGACTATCGACAGGTCGTTGCGGGTGAGTTGGAGAAGTTGAAAGGGGAGATTGCGGCGAATCGCGAGGCGATTTTAGGTGGAGCCTAAGAGACTGATCTCCCGGTCTTTTAAATAGCCTCGCATAAAGTCCGTACCACTCATGCTTCGCCCACTCGGTGCGATGAGTGATATGATCTCAAGCCATGTGTTGCGCGCGCAGGGGATCGTTAGTGTTGTTTCCGAAACATTCGAGACAACTTTTGCTGATGTAACTATAACATCATTATCAGATACGATGAGATGTGGTTTGGGATAGCCTTGAAAAGCACGGATCTTCCTCTCAAGTGTCATAGCATCATCTGTTGTAGGGTTGAGAACACCATCCGTCTTCGAAATGAGTGATGTAACAGAAACATCAGTATTTCCCTGTGATTTTGGTTGTAGCTGTCCTGTGATGATTTGCGGCAGCACCCCCAGAAGGGTATTTGCACCAATAGTTGCCAGCCGTTCTGACAACTCCGGTTTGGTTTCGTTGCCAGCGAGATGCACTGTCTGCTGCAGGTATACTGGCCCTGTATCCATACCTTCGTCAAGCTTCATGATGGAAATAGCGGTCTCTTTCTGGCCTGAAATGATAGCAGCTTCGATGGGACTCGGGCCGCGTAGTGCAGGTAGGCGAGATGGGTGAATATTTACGATACCAACAGGTTCGAACACATTTAGTATTCGCCCAGGAATAATCTTTCCGTAGGATACAAGGACCGCACATTGAGCGTCAAATGAACGCAGCTCATCCTCTATGTCGATGAGCTTTTCCGGCTGTAAAACTGGTATAGCGTGGTCGATTCCTATCTGTTTTACTGGGTGAACAAATGTTTTCTTCCCGCGACCGCGAACAGTGTCGGGCTTCGTGACGATAGCAGCGATATCATAACCAGCGCCGATAAGCGCTTCGAGTGTTGGGACACTAAACAGTTCAGTCCCGAAAAATACCAGTCGAGATAGCATCGTCATATGTTACGGGTTCCAGATCCCCTTTATCGTTCAGTTTGAAAAATGCGTCGTACGTATCTTTCAGGTGATCGACAAAACAAATACCGTTGGTGTGATCGATTTCATGCTGAAGGATGCGTGCCACAAATCCGCTGACTTTCATGCGGATTTCGTGCCCTGATTCATCGAGAGCTTTCACGCGAGCTTTTTGGTAGCGTGGAACGGCGCCGTAAATCTGATGACCAACGCTGAGACAACCTTCATGCTCCGTGACGATAGCTCCTTCAAGTTTTACGATCTCGGGGTTGATGAGTGCGATAAATTCCTGGTTGCCTTTGTTGTCAAAGTCCGCCCGGACGATAACGACGCGTTCCAGGCGGTTGATTTGAACAGCGGCCAGGGCAACGGCGATTTCGTGCGGACGAGAATCTTCCCAGTCGAGAGCAGCAGAACGCATATCTTCGATAAGTTTTTTGGTTTCATCGGTGATAACGTGAATTCGTTCCGAACGTTTTCTGAGTGATGGGTGTGGTAGGGTGATGATGTCATCTCGTGTCATATGGGAATAGTATACCTTATAACAGGCTGACCGGGTCGAGTTCGGCTTGCCAACCCTTCGGTGGCAATAGGTTTATAACGTCGGCAAGATCGCTGCGTTTAGGGCTTTTTAGGATGATCTGCCATCTGTATGTGTCTCGGAGGCGTTCGTAAAATGCCGGAGCCGGGCCAAGAACTTCGACCGATGAGGGCGCTTTATCGCGCAGAAGGCCTATGAGGGCTCGTGAGGCGCGTATAGCACCGGCTTCCGTCTTGTAGACCGCTGTTAAGCGCAACAGGTATCTGAACGGCGGAAAATGGGCTCTCTGACGTTCGGCGATACACCAGGTATAAAAGCTGCCGTAATCTTGGGCGATACCGAATTCAACACTTGGATGTTGCGGTTGGTAGCTCTGGATAACAACATGAGAGGTATGTTCGTTGCGTCCAACACGGCCGGTTACTTGAGAGATGAGCTGGAAGACGCGTTCACTCGACTGGTAGTCGGGTAGCGCAAGACCGCTGTCGGCCTGAACAACACCGACAAACCGAAGGTGCGGCAGGTCCAGTCCTTTCGCGACCACCTGCGTACCGATGATGATGTCTATGTCGCCGTCGTATAGTGCTTGGTATTCCTGCTCGACACCCGTTGGAGTGTCACCATCAAAACGGGCGATCTTCGCTTCTGGGAAGAGACGATGGACCTCTTCTTCGATACGTTTTGTGCCGATACCTTTATGAATAATATTTGCGTTGTGGCAACTTGGGCAACTTGTTGGGATTTTTTCAGTATAGTTACAAAGATGGCATCGGAGGCGAAATTCGTCTGCGTGGAGGGTGAGCGGAGTATAACAGCGAGGGCATGACGCGCTCCAGCCGCAGGCTTCACAAAGTGTTATGGGGGCGGAACCGCGGCGATTATGAAAAAGAAGTGCCTGCTGACCGTTTGAGAGCGTTTCGGACAAGGTTTCGAGGAGTTTTGTTGAGAGAAATGCTGAGCGCGAAAAATTATGCGGTTTTGTCATATCGACAAGACTTACTGTTGGTTTGATGGCGTTGGTTCGGGCGAGTTCAGGTAGTTCAATAACGGCGTCTGACAGTTTTGCGAGATAGTAGTCAGTGATACTCGGCGTGGCGCTACCGAGCACGAGTCGCGCTGTAGCGTATCTTGATAGCATGGCGGCGGCGCGGACTGCCGAATACCGAGGGGATTGTTCTTGTTTGAATGCTGGTTCGTGGCATTCATCGATGATGATAAGCCCGAGATTGCGTACCGGCATAAACAGGGCGCTACGAGGACCGATGATAACCTGCGGGTCAGTTGCCTGAAGGACTGATCGCCAGAGGTTGTGACGAGCCGCTTCGGTCATGGTCGAATGAGTGACATGGACATCGGTAAAGTGCGGAGTGAAGTCGGCGACAAGCTGCGAAGTCAGCGCAATTTCCGGCACAAGGATAATGACCGACCTGCCCGCTGCCACAGTTTGTTTCGCCAGTTCTATATAGACCGCTGTTTTGCCGGAGCCGGTGATACCATGGAGCAAATGGGTGCCAGAGGGCTGGCCCATGATCGTCGCAATAGCTTTGTTTTGGTCGCTGTTGAGGCGAATATCTCCGTTATCTCGACTAGGACGGGAGGGATGTCCGCCCGTAGCACGACGAGTTTTAGTGAGACCACTCGGGAGCATGGTACGCCAGACGTGTGCCGGGTGGGTGGTGTAGTAGCCGCTTATCCAGCTCTGGAGTTTAATGAGCGCAGGCGGTAGCGGTTGTTGCTCAATGATAGAGAGGATAGACTTTGTCTCAAACGAGGGTTTTTCGACCTCGCGCTCGACGATCGCCACACTATTTTTTGAACCGATCTCGATAGCAACGATCTGACCGTTTTTCAGCCTCTCGGACGAGGAATATGTCAATACAGACTTTGTCGCATGCGTTATCTTGAGCGGTGACACCTCGTAGTAGTACATACACCCAGTATACAGGGGGGTGTTATACTAAACATATGTATTTTGAATCGCGAGCGGAGGCGGGAGTACTGTTGGCGCGGGAACTTGAACGGTACCGCTATGAAAATACAGTTATTTTAGCGCTGAGTAACGGCGCGGTTCAGATAGGGTTGCAGATTGCGGCAGAAATTCACGCAACACTGACGCTACTACTCTTTGAGGCAATAGAGGTGCCAGGCGAAGGGCAGACATTTGGAGTACTGGGTCAAGACGGAGTTTTTGTCTATAACGGTATGTTTTCGACTGGGGAGATAGAGGAGTACTACAGTGAATTTCATGGCTACTTGGAAGATCGGAAACGCGAAGTTATGGGTCGGATAAATCGTCTGCTCGGGGCAGGGGGGATCGTCGATGAGTCAATGCTGCGCGAACAGAATGTTATCGTTCTCTCGGATGGCCTTCCGAATGGTGCGAGTCTTGAGGCGGCTGCGGAATTTATGAAACCGCTCCACGTACTCAGGACGATCATTGCGGCACCGGTAGCTTCCGTTGCGGCAGTAGATAGGGCGCACATACTTGGTGATGAACTACATATTCTTGGTGTCACAGATAACTACTTGGATACAAATCATTATTATGAGGTAAATGATGTCCCTGACCAGGAGGGAACGCTTGCGACTATCAACAACTATGTGCTGAATTGGCGTTAATTTTCTGAAAATCTGTCTTGCAATTCACGAGCGGGGAATGTAGAATAATTAGCAACAAACGATATAAACGTAAGGGGTGTTTCGTACTATGTTAGATGTTTTCATCACATCAAGGGTCCGGAGGAAAATCATCGTTGTATATGCGAAGTATCCCGATTTTCGCACTCATGTTCGAGGACTCGCTAAACTTATAAAAGAAGATCCGGGTAATATCCAGCGTGAGCTGAAGCGGCTTGAAAAAGTTGGATTTTTAACAAGTGAGAAACAGGGCAATACGAAGATTTACTCCACCAACAAGCATTTCGTTATTTTCAAAGAGCTGCAGAGTATCGTTATAAAGTCACAGCAGGCACAGGCTGGCCGCAAGCGGACAAATCCAAACGACGCGTAAGCTGACACATGAATCTGGTAGATGAGATACTGAAGTCTCGCGGGTACACAACCAAAGCCGCCCGGGAGGCTTTTCTCGCGCCTGATTATGAGGCGGAGAAGCATGATCCGTTTTTACTGCCAGATATGGAAAAGGCAGTCAAACGGCTCGTACGGGCTCAGAAAAATAAAGAACGAGTTGTCATATATGGCGACTACGATATCGATGGCTTGACAGCATCGACAGTTTTAATCGACAGTTTTACAAAGTTTGGCATAGACGCGAGTGTGTTCATACCAAATCGGTTTGTCGAAGGGTATGGGCTTAGTAGCGATGCGCTTGAAAAAATAGCCGACGAGGGCGGCCAGCTGGTTGTAACAGTGGATTGCGGCAGTTTGAGTCATACAGAGATAGATCACGCGAATAGTCTGGGGCTTGACGTTATCGTCACCGACCACCACTCAGTAGCGGATGTTATGCCGGCGGCGGTAGCAGTCGTTAACCCAAAGAGAAAAGATCATTCATATCCTTTCATCGATCTAGCAGGGGTTGGTGTAGCATTTAAACTCGTTCAGGCGCTTCAAACAAAACTAGAGGGATTGCCGGAAGGGCAAGAAAAATGGTTGCTTGATCTGGTGGCATTTGGGACGGTGTGTGATGTAGTGGAGCTGACCGGAGAAAATCGCGCGAATGTTTTTTGGGGGCTCAAAGTTATGCAGCGAACACGGCGCATAGGGCTAAAAATGCTTCTAGCTGTTGCACGTATCGAGCCGGATAAAGTGACTGCCAGAGCGCTTGGTTTCGGACTTGGGCCGCGGCTCAATGCTTCTGGTCGGTTAAAAACCGCTCAGTATGCGCTAGACCTTTTGACGGCAACCGACGGCAAGAAGGCGCTTTCACTTGCCGAAGAACTGGATGCGCTTAACCTAGAGCGCCGTGCGGAACAAGATAGGATATTTGCGGCTGCATCAGAGCAAGCACTACTCTATGAGCAGGATCCGGTGCTTGTTGTGAGCGACCCGACCTGGAGTCATGGGATCATAGGAATTGTTGCTGCGAAACTTCTCGAGACGTACCGTAAACCGGCCTTTGTACTGCAAGAGCTGAGTGACGGTACTGCGAAGGGTTCGGCGCGAAGTTTCGGTGATTTTTCAGCTGTTGAGGGGATTCGAGCAACCGAGAAGTTGCTAATCAAAGGCGGTGGACACAAACTAGCGGCCGGAGTGACGCTCGAAACGGTGAGGATCGCCGAATGGCGCACATCGATCAATACGTACCATAAGACACTGAAACTGGAAAATCAAGAACGGCATTTTCTCGCAAAAGCAGATGTGACGGTCGATGGGTTTGGTGGTTTTGACGAACAACTTCTTGCAGAACTTTCGCGACTGGAACCGTGTGGTAACGGCAACCCAGAGCCGGTATTTTGCGTGCGTAGTGTTCTCGTGACGGGACGGCGTGTCATGGGAAGCGACGGACAGCATGTTCATTATACTTTTGAAGATGAGAAAGGCCGGTACTTTAGTGTCGTTGCCTGGCGGATGGCGGATACATACACCGAAGATATCGGCGAGCAAGTTGATGTCTGGCTTGAGCTGACGCTGAACGAATGGCAGGGACGGCGGAATGTTGAAGGACGATTGGTTCGTTTAGAGCTTGCATAAGTTATTCTCCTCTGTTAGAATGTTTCGAGTATGATTCAAGTTACCCGTAAAGACGAACGAGAGGCGAATGAAAATCTGATTCGCCGTTTTAACCGTAAGGTTATGCAATCTGGCGTACTCGCAACTGCGAAAATTCGCCAACGGTTCACAAAAGACATCAGCAAGACTGAGCGCCGCAAGAAAGCGATTATTCGCAAAGAGCGCAAAGCTGACAAGATGCAGAAAATCCGCCTCGGAGTTCGCTAATGACCACCCTAAAAGATCGTATCAACGCCGACCTGAAATCGGCGATGCTTGCTCGTGATGAAGTAAAAACACAGACCTTGCAAGGACTAAAGGCGGCGATTTTAAACGAGGAAGTTGCAAAACGAGTACGTGATACCGGTCTCGATGAGTCAGCCATAGAACAGATAGTTGCTCGCGAAGCGAAAAAACGCGACGAAGCCGCCGAGCTTTTCGACAAGGGCGGTAACACCGCAAGTGCCGAAAAAGAGCGAATCGAAAAAGCAATTCTCGGTGCGTATTTGCCGGAACAGATAGGAGAGACTGAACTTTTACGTGTTATTCAAGAGGTGATAGGTGAGTTGAAGCCCGAAGGGCCGAAGGATATGGGGCGGGTTATAGGTGCTGTCAAGGCAAAAGTCGGCAACACGGCTGATGGTGGACTTGTTGCCAAACTCGTCAAAGAATCGTTATAATCAGATGTAACTCATCAACAAAGTAACAGTAAGGTATAGCGCGGATATATGATTTTATTGTTTGGTCCTACGGGTGCGGGAAAAAGTTTACAAGGACAGATGCTTGCGGTTCGGCTTGGCTGGAAATGGCTGAGTACCGGTGAAATGCTTCGTCAAAGCGAGGACCCTGAAGTGATCATGCTTCTTAAAGCAGGTGAACTTGTCAGCGACGAGCTTACGTATGGTGTATTTGACGAGGCGATCCAAAAAGCACTCGAGGAAAACTATCCGGACATTATCGTTGACGGATTTCCAAGAACCAGGGCACAGGCAGAGTGGCTTGCTAAATATCTTGAGAAGAATAACCAGAAAATAGATCTTGTTATAGCGCTTGAGGTTCCAGAAAATGAGATAGCGCGGCGGCTTGCACGGCGAGCACGGATGGAAGATACACCAGAGATTATCGCGAAACGTATGGCGAATTACCGGCAAAAGATGTACCCGATTCTTGGAAATTTCGCGGAACAGGGGCTGCGTATAGTTCATCTCGATGGTACGGGCACTGCGGGGGAGATTCATGATCGTATTTATACAGAGGTTGCGAGCGGATGGGAAAACTCCTGACAGGAGCGAAAACTTCCGAACAAATCGACGCAATGCGTGAAGGCGGGAAAATTCTCGCAACAATTTTTCATGAAATTCGCGAGTTTGTTCACGCTGGCCTCAGCGAACATGACGTCGATGAGTTTACGGCAGAACGAATTGCTCATTACGGGGCCGTACCGACCTATAAAGAGTCAAGCGTTAACTTTCCTGGGGTTATTTGCATATCGACGAACGATGAGGTGGTGCACGGCGTTCCGACTGACTATGTATTTAAGAAAGGTGACGTCGTGAGTTTTGACATGGTGATACGTTACCGCGGTATGTGTGTGGATGCTGGCTTTGCTGTCGTTGTCGACGAAACGCCGCGCGGCGACGTGAAACGGTTGCTCGACTACACTGAGCGAGCTTTATATGCCGGTATCGATGCTATACAAGGGCCCACGAGGGTTGGCGATATATCTGCTGCGGTCGAGGAAGTACTGCGCATAGGCGGACTTGGTATAGTTCGCGAACTGGTTGGCCATGGTGTTGGGTTTGAAATGCATATGCCGCCGGATGTACCGAATTATGGTCAGAAGGGTACCGGTCCACTACTACAACCAGGCGATACGATTGCGATAGAACCGATCACGACGCTTGGCAGTGAAAAAATCATACAGCTTGCTGATGGTTGGACTATCGCCACGCGAGATGGTAGCCTGAGCGCTTATGCTGAACATACTATCCTGATAACGGAGAGCGGCGCAGAAATTCTTACAAAGATATAGGGCTAATTTGCAGTTTTTGGCCTTCGCTAGGTATACTATAGACATATGCAAGATACATCTCGATATGCAGTTGGTCTCGATATCGGTACGTCACGTGTCCGTGTCGTTGTCGGACATTTTGACGAACAGACCGGAGTGCCGACGATAGTTGGAGTCGCGTCAGAACCCAATACGGGCATGCGAAAAGGAACTGTTGTTAACTTGGTCAATACCGCCCAAGCGATAGATAAAGCGCTGGAAGCAGCCGAACGAATGAGTGGTCATCAGATTGCTAGTGCGACAGTTAGCGTCAATGGCGCCCATATCGTGGGTCTTGCCTCAAAGGGCGTTATCGCAGTCGGCTCTGCTGGACATGAGATCAATGGCGATGATATCGCTCGCGTTGAAGAAGCGGCAACAGTTGTTCAGTTACCGGCGAACCGCGAAATTGTCGAAGTGACACCGCGCAGCTACCAGCTGGATGGACAGGAAAACATCAAAGATCCACTCGGGATGACAGGTGTTCGTTTGGAAGTCGACGCATATGTTATCACAGCGCTTGCACCGCATGTGAAAAATCTTGAAAAAGCGTGTGAGATGACAGAGACGCGAGTCAGCAATATTATGTTGGCGGGCCTAGGCTCGTCACGGGCGGTTTTGGGCGACCAGCAAATGGAGAACGGAGTACTTCTTGTGGATATAGGCAACAGCACAACGAATGTCGTTGTGTTTGATGAAGGCGACCTTATCCATGTTGCGGTGCTTCCGGTCGGTGGTAACAACATAACCAATGATCTTGCGATCGGGTTAAAGGTTGATCTCGATGTTGCCGAAAAGGTGAAGCTTGAACATGCTGTGGCGCATTCGGATTTTCGACGCGGTAAAGAGGAAAAAGTACAAGTCGTTGTTGACGGGGCAAAGCATGAATTCGAAACAGCAATTATAGACATGATAGTCGATGCACGTTTAGAGGAGATGTTTGAACAAATTACTGCGGAACTAAAAAAAGTTGGTCGAGTTCAGAAACTGCCGGGTGGCGTTGTTCTCGTTGGTGGTGGTGCAGAGCTCAAAGGGATTGCAGACTATGCAAAACAAGCATTGTCGCTGAGTGCTCGAGTTGGTAAAGCATCTGGCCTCGGGGGTGTTGGCGAGGAAGTTTCGAACCCTTCATATGCCGCAGCTGTTGGACTTATGCTCAGTGATCTCACGAGCAATTCGAATGCAAATCAGTCTATGAATGACAAGCATAACAACAAGGGCAACTCGTTTTTCCAGTCGCTCAGCAGCAAGATAACAGGGGTTATCGGTAAAGTTCGTTCATAATTTTTGTTCACTAAAGTTACGTGAACAATTTTATTGTTGGTGCTATGCAACAGGCCAAAAGCAATGTATACTATTTGTGAACAAACGTGGGAGATAATACATAATGCCTGAAGTACAACCAGCAGCAATCCAAACATTCGCAAACATCAAAGTCATAGGTGTCGGTGGGGCCGGTGGCTCTGCTGTCAACCGCATGAAGGAGGCCGGACTAACCGGTGTTCAGTTTATTGCTGTGAACACTGACGCTCAAGCGCTCCATAACTCAAAAGCCGACACAAAGATTCATATCGGTAAGTCGACGACGCGTGGTCTCGGTGCCGGTGCTGATCCGAAAGTCGGTCAAGCGGCCGCAGAGGAGTCTACAGATGAAATAAAGAAGGCCCTTGAGGGCGCCGATATGGCGTTTGTGACTATCGGTGCTGGCGGCGGCACTGGTTCTGGTGCTGGACATGTTGTTGCGCAGATCGCAAAGGAAATGGGCGTGTTGGTTGTTGGTGTTGCGACAAAGCCGTTCAGTTTTGAAGGTGAAAAACGACGTCAGAATGCCGAGTGGGCGATTGCTCACCTCGGTCGTCAGGTGGACACGCTTATTACGATTCCAAACGACCGACTACTTCAGACGATTGATCGCCGGACACCTCTCCTAGAAACGTTCAAAATTGCTGATGATGTACTGCGGCAAGGTGTTCAGGGTATATCAGAACTTATTACCGAACACGGTTTGATAAATCTTGACTTTGCGGATGTGAAAGCAATCATGAGTCATGCCGGGTCGGCTCTTATGGGTATCGGACGGGCGAGCGGCGACAACCGTGCTGCTCAGGCTGCTCAGCAGGCCATAGAATCTCCGCTTATCGAGGTTTCTATCGATGGCGCAAAGGGTGTTCTGTTCAATGTTACTGGCGGATACGACATGAGTATGAGCGAAATCCAAGAAGCTGCGGAGATTATCACTAGTGCTGTTGCTCCTGATGCAAATATTATCTTTGGGGCAACCTTGAAGCCAGAGATGGAAGATGAGCTTATCATTACCGTTATTGCAACCGGCTTCGATAGCCAGTATTTTCAGGATCAAGCCGCTGCGTATGATGATACCTCGTTTTCAGGTAGCAGCGTCGAGACATCTGAGTCCGAGGTGAGTGAAGACGCTGTTGCTACGGCTGCTGGCGATATTGATGTTGAAAGTGAGCAGCAAGAGGCATCCGGTGTGACACATTTTGCAACCGAAGACGAAGATCCGACAAATATTTGGCGCAATGTCGATGAAGATGAGTCCGATACACCTGCATTTCTTAGGCGCAAGAAGAATAAAAAAGAATAATTTGCGGTTGCTATACCCAAGATTGTAAAAAATACCGCTCCCCGCGGAGCGGTATTTCAGTTATACTAACTATTGGTAGAAGAGAGGTGTATAAGCATAAACGCTATATGTTGCATAAAATACACTTTACACGCACTACATGTAGGGTTTATAGTTAAAGCAGCTACACGTTTAAGGGGGTGTAGAGGGTTGTTGACAAGAGGAGGCTTGAAGAATGAGATGCCCAAAGTGCAGACATCAGGATACAAAGGTTATCGAGTCCCGCGATGCGGGTGATGGCGATTCGATTCGTCGTCGCCGCGAATGCTTGGCTTGCGGTTACCGTTACACGACATATGAACGGATTGAGCGACCAAATCTCGCTATCTTGAAGAAGAATGGCGAACGCGAGTTGTTTGATAGGCGTAAACTGTCGGCGGCGATTCTACGCTCAGTTGGGAAATTTTTGCGGTCGGATGTTGAAGTCGAAGAAGTTGTTTCGTTTGTCGAAGACGAACTGTACGGACTTGGCGAGAGCGAAGTACCTTCGCAGACGGTGGGTGATCTCGTACTAAAGGAATTGAAACGACGAAATGCGATAGCATACGTTCGTTTTGCCAGTGTATATCGTGGGTTTAGTTCACTTGATGAATTCGAACGAGCGATCACAGAGGCCAGAACCGCTTCGAGTGAATCATAGACAACATAACTTTATGGTGGGGTGCAAAGTTTGTCCGGCAGAAGAGGTGCTGTTCGGGTAAATAAAATATAAACACCATCTAAACATATATAAAAAACAAGGAGGGAAGTAGTATGGCCGAGGCCACAAGAGCGCTCGTTACTAAGCGCTATTTTACAGAGGAAGGAACTGATCCGTATGATCAGTTCACATGGGTAAAACGTGATTCAAAGATTGCCAATCCTGGGACGGGTGAGGTTGTGTTTGAACAAAAAGAGATCGAGTTTCCTGATTTTTGGAGCCAGAATGCTGTCAATATCGTGGCTCAGAAATATTTTCACGGAACTCCTGGAACTGAGAAACGCGAGTCAAGTTTGCGAAATCTCGTCGACCGTGTGGCCGATACGATTACTCGCTATGGTTTTGAAAATGATTACTTTGCGGACGAAGCGGAAGCCGATACGTTCAATGCCGAGCTAAAATACATTCTCGCGTCACAGCGAGCAGCCTTTAACAGTCCGGTGTGGTTCAACATAGGAACGCCTGATCGTCGTCAGCAAGCTAGCGCATGTTTTATCTTGAAGGTGGAGGACAATCTACCGAGTATTTTGAACTGGTATCGTGAAGAAGGGATGATTTTTAAAGGCGGCTCTGGCGCCGGTCTAAATGTCAGCTCTTTGCGTGGCAGCAATGAACAGCTTAGCTCAAGCGGTGGCCGCGCCTCGGGCCCGGTTAGCTTTATGCGCGGCGCCGATGCGTCAGCTGGAACGATTGCGAGCGGTGGCAAGACGCGCCGGGCTGCAAAGATGGTGATTCTTAACATCGACCATCCGGATATCGAAGAGTTTATTTGGTGCAAAGCACGAGAAGAGCGAAAGGCTAGAGTGCTCGCCGAAGCTGGTTTTGACATGGGATTGAACGGCAAAGATATGATGTCGATTCAGTATCAAAATGCTAACAACTCGGTTCGTGTCACGGATGATTTCATGCGAGCAGTCGAAAATGATGACGACTGGAATCTTGTTGGTGTCAAAGATAAGAAAGTGTACGAAACACTCAAGGCACGGAGTCTCTTCCGTCAAATCGCCGAAGCGGCGTGGGAGTCGGCCGACCCGGGTATGCAGTTTGATACGACGGTCAATGACTGGCATACGACGCCGAATGCAGGACGTATCAACGGTTCAAATCCATGTAGCGAGTATATGCATCTCGATAATTCGGCGTGTAACCTTGCGAGCTTAAATCTCCTGAAGTTCTTGAAGAATGATGGGTCATTTGATGTCGAAGCGTACAAGCATGCCATAGAGATAATTTTCCTTGCACAAGAGATTCTCGTTGGCTATAGCGAATACCCGACCGAAGCAATCGACAAAAATACGCGGCGTTTTCGACAGCTTGGTATGGGATACGCAAACCTCGGCGCGTTGCTCATGGCGAAAGGTCTTCCATACGACAGCGACGAAGGCCGTGCTTTTGCGGCCGCACTGACTGCAATTATGACCGGTTATGGTTATGCGACGAGTGCGAAGATTGCTAAGAAAGTTGGTCCGTTCGATGGTTATGCAAAAGATAAAGAGGGTATGAACCGAGTGCTTCGTAAGCATCGTGATGCCGTTAGGGATATCGATGCGAGCCTGGTACCTGAAGAGCTGCTCGACGCCGCTGCGGCCGTCTGGGATGAAGCGGTGGAACTTGGCCGAAAGTACGGTGTGCGCAATGCGCAGGCTTCTGTGCTCGCTCCGACTGGCACTATCGGGTTTATGATGGACTGCGATACCACTGGTATCGAGCCGGACTTTTCGCTGACAAAATTTAAAACCCTTGTTGGCGGCGGTAGTATGATCATAGTCAATCAGACGATTCCACGAGCCCTAAAAACATTGGGTTACAGTAAGGCCGAAGCGGAGGAGATCGTCGCGTTTATTCATGAACATGGTACGGTTATAGGTGCACCGCATCTTAAAGAGACTGATTATGATGTCTTTGCTTGTGCGGTTGGCGACAGGGCAATTCACTATATGGGCCATGTCAAAATGATGGGTGCAGTTCAGCCGTTCCTCTCTGGTGCTATCTCAAAAACGATCAACATGCCGGAAAGTGCAACTGTTGAAGATGTTGAGCAAATGCACCTGGATAGCTGGAAACTTGGCTTGAAAGCGGTAGCGATCTACCGTGACGGCTCGAAGGTTGGCCAGCCACTCAGCGATAAAAAGGCGAAAGACAAGTCAGAAGCAGAGCCAAAGATTATCGAGAAAGTACTTCATGTCAACGAGCGACGGGAGTTGCCGCGTATTCGCAAAAGCAAGACTATTCAATTCCGTGTCGCTGATCTGAAGGGATTTGTGACAGTTGGAGAATTTGAGGATGGTGCTCCGGGTGAGATCTTCATCACGGCCGCCAAAATGGGCTCAACACTTGCTGGTCTCATGGATGTCTTCGCGAGGTCTGTCAGTTATGGTCTTCAGTACGGTGTGCCCCTCAAGGCATATGTCCGCGGCATGAGTAACACGAACTTTGCGCCATTCGGTGCAACCGATGATCCTGAGGTGAAAAATGCAACCAGTATCGTTGATTACATTTTCCGTCGTCTTGCCATCGAATATCTCTCAATTGATGATCGTTTAGAGCTTGGTCTTGCAAGTCTCGATGAGCTTGAGGCTGAACTCGAAGAACAGCAAGCTAGTCTACTCGATACCTCAAGTACAGAGGCGTTAAAACAGGACGCACCCGTCGAGTCGGTCTCGGTCAGTGAGGTGGTCCCGGAAAATCTCGACAAACAAGAGACGGTCGAGACAGCATTTCGTACAGCTCGTGCAGAACTCAAGGTAGCTGATGCAACATCACCACTATGTAGTAACTGTGGTAACGTAACTCAGCGCGCAGGCAGCTGCTATGTGTGTACGACGTGTGGCTCAACCACCGGCTGTTCGTAAAATAACCGCTGGATATATAAGAAATCGCCTTATAAAAGGCGATTTCTTTCACTTTTCATTCGTTTTTTCGTATAATAATGTTGATGAAAGTGGTTGCGGTATACAAACAAGAGAGGGATTATACACGTTCGGTAACCGAATGGTTGCGCGACTTCGAACGACAGACTGGTAAGAGTATCGAAGAGATCGATCCGGACAGTCGGGAGGGGGCGTCACTGTGTCGTACGTACGATATCGTCGAATACCCAACACTGCTTGCTCTTGATAATGAAGGGCAATTGCAGAATATATGGCGAGGCGTGATCCTTCCAACAATAAGTGAGGTAAGTTATTATGTTCGCGAAGATTAAACAGTGGTTCGGCGGTGACACCGCGAAAAAGAGAGCCGATAATTATTGGATTTTTGTTAGCATGCTCGTGGGCTCACTATTGAGTCTGACGGCTTCATTTGTACTGTCGGTTGATGCGGTTGAGCTTGCAAGAAATCCAGATGCCGCGCTCAGTTGCAATGTAAACTCGGTTATCAGTTGCGGGACAGTTAATACCCACTGGTCGGCTCAGCTTTTCGGTTTTCCAAATGCTTTTATCGGTCTGATGGCCGAATCAGTCGTGATAACTGTTGCGATAGCTGGTCTTTCGGGAGTTAAATTTGGACGTAGGTTTATGTTTGCCGCCCAGATTGGCTACACGCTTGGACTCGTGTTTGCATACTACCTCTTCTTCATGAGCTATTTCGTTATCGGAGCGCTTTGTCCGTGGTGTCTGCTTGTCACGCTGACGACAACGCTTGTCTGGTTTGCTATCACGCGGTACAACATCCGTGAAAATAACCTGTATTTACCAGATAAGCTTCAAAAACAGCTTCACGCATTTACAGAGAAAGACTATGATAAATTTGTTATGGTGGTGCTTATTGTTACCATTGTGTTTGCGATACTTATCAAATACAGGGATGGGCTATTTGCATGAGGCTGGTACGTTTTGACATGACGGCTCGCTGGGCTAAAAGGTCATGTTACTTGCTCTTGTGGTTGCAGTCGGTGTTGGCGCGGTAGCCTCAGCAGCTTCAGGTGGTGTTGGCGGAAGGCCGGCAAATCCAGATCCGGACAATCCCCGTACGCAATCCATATTTATCTATACCCTAAATGGTGGCGAATCAAAAACTGACCAGATATATCTTAGTAACGGCGGCGACACAGATCAGATTGTTCAGTTGTATGCAGTAGACGGCACGGTCTCGAACACGGGCGCCTTCACTTGCAAGCAGGAGGTGGAAGAGCGCACAGATCTTGGAAAAGCGATTCAGCTTTCGAAAAACGAAGTGATGATCCCGGCAGGTGGCAATATGCTCGTTGAGTTTACATTAACGCTCCCAAAAACAGCTGACGTTGGTGAGCACAATGGATGCATTGTCATCCAGAAGAAAGAAGATGAAGGTGAGGCAACCGGTTCCATACGTGTGCATACACGGACGGCGGTGCGGGTAGCTGCTCTTGTGCCGGGAAATATCCATCGAGAAGTTGACATAACAAATTTTGTTGCAGCCTCGACGTATCAAAAGGGCGAGCATACCCATGTAGGACCGTGGGTTAGTTTTGACCTTAACAATAAAGGAAATGTCTCAGCAGACGTGGCGGTGTCAGTACATATTCGCGATATGTTTGGCAATGAGCTGCGTGCTCCAGGGTCGGCTGACCAGAAAACATTCTTTGGAGGTCAGTATCCGGTTATTGCTGGTACGACTTTTTCGGTAAACTATGACGCCGAGTTCCAGCCTTTCTTTGGCGGCTGGTATACCGTCAAGACGGATATCGTCTATAACAAAAAAGCTGGCACATTCGGTGTGGATACAGCTGGTAATGTGTTGCGTGCGGAAACCAAAGAGATAACGATTTTCTTCTGGCCTTCAGTCTGGTTCTTTATTATTCTCGGCCTCCTTATGCTTGCAGCTCTCAGTTTTATTGCGTGGCATATCATACAAGCGCGTGAGGCGTCCAGGCGTGCCCGGCGCATGCTTAGGCGCTCGGCGGAAAAACCACTCTGGGGTCCATATGAAGTCAAAAAAGGCGATACATTGAAAGAGCTCGCGAGGAAGAGCGGGATGCCTATGAACAAAATCGCCATCATGAACAAGCTACAGGCTCCATATACGCTTGAGCCGGGTCAGAAAATCTACTTACCGCACAAACGTTCGTAAATTGTGCTATAATTTATCGTAGACGGCGCTCGACTTTTGGTCGATGAGCGGCTATCACCCGCAAATGCCAGCAGGAAGAAATTTGTAAAAGTAGAACCTGCCGGGACTGACACGATAGATCAGGCAATAGAGTGCTAAAAGAATCACTTCTTTTGGAAACGAGATGGTACCGTCCGCCCAAGAACACCCGCGGATTCTCGTGAACAAGAGAGGTGGTTTTTGTTTATGGATGAAATAAAGAAGATATGAGTCAAGAGTAGGAAAAGTAATGAAGCGCAAATACAGTACGCGTTACAAAGTGCAACAGATTATCATCCCAACCTCCATTAACCCGCGGCCAGAGAGGTTTGAGATTGAGGCGGCGAGCATCATCGCTGAGTATTTGGGGGATGACGCAGTATTTATCGTGAGGGATACCAGTAGAACACCCGATATCGCTATTGCAGGAGTAGAATGGGAGATCAAGAGCCCGACCGGTAAAAGCAAACATACGATAGAGACACAGCTCAAACGAGCTTCGAAACAGGCAAATAACGTAATAATAGATGCAAGACGCTGTCGGCTACATATTGCAAAAATACGTAATCAGTTGAGACATCATGGCGCGATAAAGAAGCATATCAAGAGGATATTGCTCATCACAAAGACGGAAAAAGTAGAGGAGATAAAAGGATGAACAGCAAAAAAGGAACCGATGCTGCGCATTACATCGCTGCATCGGTTCACTATCTTCATTGTACCACAAGTAGTAAAATAATGTCAATAGACGGGGAGAAGTCATGAAATTCAAACACGGAACACGCAGGCGAGCACTGGAGTACGAAAAAGACTGGGTACAGCGCTGGAAAGAGGACGGGACTTTTGAAAAATCGGTCGAGAACCGGTCGGCTGATGACGCCTACGTGTTTTACGACGGTCCGCCGTTCATCACGGGCAATCCGCATCATGGGACGCTGCTCAGCAGTATTGTGAAGGACGCAGTGCCGCGTTATTGGAC
>JAPUDS010000027.1:0-8469 GCA_027492975.1 Candidatus Saccharimonadota bacterium | reverse complement strand
AAGTTGAAAGACGGGGCTGCTCCCGTAAATGTTACATACTTTGTACATGGTACGACAACAGATAATCAGAATAAAAAATCGACTGGCTGGAACGAAGGTGAACTTTCAGATCTCGGTATACAGCAAAGCAAAGAGTTACCGGCCTTGATAGGTGATAAGAACTTCGATGCAATTTTTTGCTCTGACTTAAAGCGAGCAGTTGATTCGGCTAAATTGAACTTTCCAAATAGCAAAATAATTCAAGATGAGCGTTTGCGAGAGTGTAATTACGGAGACCTTAATGGTGCAGATTCGGAATTAGTTGTCGATGATGATCATGTTGATAAAGCATTTCCAAATGGCGAATCATTGAAAGATGTTGAGATGAGGATGAGAAGCTTCTGTGATTTCTTGGCTGAAAATTATGCTGGAAAAGATGTTGCAATAGTCGCCCATAAAGTCCCACAGTTTGCGCTTCAAGTTATCACTGAAGGTAAAACTTGGTCAGAAGTTATCGAGAATGACTGGCGAAAAGAGAAGAAGTGGCAACCTGGCTGGGAGTATAGCGTTAGCGACAGTGCGTATCTGCTGGCTTGGACAACTACCCCATGGACATTACCGGGTAACTTGATGTTGGCGGTGAGTCCAGAGTTGACTTACTGCGAAGTTGAAGTAGGCGGTGAGAAGTTGATTATCGCCGAAGAAGCGCTTGAGCGAGTACTAAAAGACGAGAAAAATCAGCCGCTGGAGCATAAAGTTGTACGGAAGTTTTCAGGGAGCGAGCTGGTCGGTAAGAGCTACCAGCCGCTCGATACTGGCTCGACTTGGCCGGAGAATGACACAATTCACAAAGTATACGCTGCTGACTTTGTGTCGCACGAGTCGGGTTCGGGCATCGTTCACATCGCACCGGCGTATGGCGAGGACGACTTCGAGCTGGCAAAAAGCCACGGCGTGGGGGCATTTCATGTTATCGACGACAACGGTTACTATACCGATACGAATTACAAGGGTTTGGAAGTTTGGGATAACAATAAATTTATCGCTAAAGATTTGAAAGAAAAGGGAATTGTTTGGAAAATTGACTATATTCGCCACGAATATCCGTTCAATCCGCGCTCCAAGCAGCGCATCATGTACCGCGCTATCCCGAGCTGGTTTTTCGATATTCAAGGTTCTAAACCGCTGATGCTGGAGCAAAATGAGAACATCAACTGGTTTCCGGAGCACCTGAAGCATGGACGATTTGCGAAAAACATCGAGCAAGCACCTGACTGGAACCTTAGCCGCGACCGCTTCTGGGCGACGGCAATGCCGGTGTGGAAAGGTGACAAGGGAACGGTGAAAGTCATCGGTAGCTATGCCGAGCTGAAAGAGCTCAGCGGCGTAGAACTGGAAGATTACCATCGCCCGTGGGTGGACGACATTACCTTCGAGATTGACGGCGAGCATTTCGTCCGTGTCGACAAAGTGCTCGACTGTTGGTTCGAGAGCGGCAGCATGCCGTTTGCCCAGCTACACTATCCGTTCGAAAACAAGGAAAAGTTTGAGGCAAACTATCCGGCCGACTTTATCGTCGAATATGTTGGTCAGGTTCGTGCATGGTTTTACTATGTCCACGCGGTCAACACGGCGTTGTTTGGCGAGCATGCATTCAATAATGTCATCACCACTGGCGTGGTGGCCGGTAATGACGGTCGCAAAATGAGTAAATCGCTCGGTAACTATACTGACCCGAATGAGCTGATGGACAAGTTTTCAGCTGATAGTCTGCGCTTCTTGCTGCTCGGCTCACCGCTCCTCAATGGTGAAGACTTTGCTTTGCACGACAAAGACGTCGGTGACGTTGCTCGGAAGCTTTCCATGATATGGAATATGTACGATTTCTTCACTATGTACGCCGAAGTTGACGGCTGGGAATTTGATGGTACACTGACTGATCCACTCGAGACTCTTACAAATCCACTGGATATCTGGATTGTAAGTAGACTGCATGAGTTGATAGCGGAGGTTGAGAAACATATGGATGGTTACAATATCCCAGATGCGTTATCGCCGATATTGCCATTCCTTGACGACGCCAGCAATTGGTTTGTGCGTCGTTCGCGCCGCCGTTTCTGGAAGTCAGAGGATGACGGCGACAAAAATGATGCCTACAAAACTCTGCATTATGTTTTGGTGCGGCTGGCTTACATACTCGCGCCGTTCACACCATTTTTGGCCGAGGAGTTGTATCATAACCTAACGGGCGACGAGGAATCGATCCATCTGAAAGATTGGTTGCCGGCGGGCGGAATCGACGACCTAACCGTTCAGTCGAT
The DNA here is from genome assembly GCA_027492975.1 of Candidatus Saccharimonadota bacterium. Taxonomy (GTDB): domain Bacteria; phylum Patescibacteriota; class Saccharimonadia; order Saccharimonadales; family Saccharimonadaceae; genus JAPUDS01. The sequence goes on along the minus strand of JAPUDS010000027.1, from coordinate 6,169 downwards.
GGAATTAACGCGCAAAATTGTTAACGAGGGTCTGAGCGCTCGCGCCAAAGCTGGTATAAAAGTGCGCCAACCACTCGGCGGAGCTACGGTCGTACAGGCTCCAGACTTCTTTAACGATTTACCTATAGACACATTCAAATATTACGAGTCAATCATCACCGAGGAATTGAATATCAAAGAGCTCGGTATTAACTATGAGCACATGAACAACGACAAGCCAGAGCAACCGGAATTCGAGGTGATGATGAACACTGAAATTACCCCTGAGCTTAAACGCGAAGGTCTGATGCGCGAAGTTGTTCGCCTGGTGCAAAATGCACGCAAAAACGCTGGCCTTAATGTTGATGATAGAGTTGCTCTGAATCTTACAACAGAGGATGGCGAACTAAGGCAAGCAATCGAAGAACATAAAGACGTGATTGCGACAGAGACACTGACCGAACAATGGGCAGCCAATGATGGCTACAACGAGACGGCGAAAATCGACGACGCGGAGCTAAGAATTTCGCTCCAAAAACACTAGCAAAAAACCTCTTGAGAAACAGAGAAGAAAGTGCTATACTTTGTTCAAATACACAAATTGCTAAATTTGTCATCTTATAACAACTGAGAGCGAACGGTTCAGGTGGAGCAGACCGTCGTCGCATAAGAAAGGGAGCGTTCCATGAAAATAACGTTGCGTGAGATTAGTAAAAAAATAGTACTGGTTAGCACGGCATTTGTACTGGCAGTGAGTAGTCTGTTGGCTGTGTTGCCATTTCTTGTATCTGAAACAGCGTATGCGGCTGGCGAAACAGTCACTATCTCAACCGTTGCCGAGTTGTGCGATGCCATTGACAATCAAGCTGATGGACAAACATGGACGATTCAGGCTGGCACCTACGGTCTCGGTGTCTGTAATAGTATTACGGCTGGTGGTCAAACCGGTTGGTATTTTCCGATTACCGCAAACGATTTGACGATTAACGGTAGTGGGGCAACTATTTACGGCACAGGCTATACAGCAAATGGTGCTTGGCATACCCAAGACTTTGTTGCGATCTTTGGCAACAATGTTACACTCAGCAACCTGACACTGATGTCAAAGATTTATGCCAACAAGGTTATCGAAGTAATGGGCAATAACTCTACCATCGATAATGTAATCGTACGGCCAAATACAGCAGTAGATAGTTCAGTGTACGACAATATCGCCAATCTCGATTGGCGTGCGTGGCAAAAAGAATGGAGTGGATCGATTCTCTATAACAACACCACGAGTGCACATACGCTCAACAACGTTACTATCTACAACGGAGGCATTTCTGGCTCATATGCTCCGGGTGTTACGTTAAATATGACCAATGTCACGCTCGACTATGCCACCAATGACGACTGGACCAATAGCTATGGTGTGTATTCGTCGCAACCGTGGACAATCAACGGTGTGCCGCATCTCCTTTATCACGTTAATAGTACGCTAGATAACATTGAGAGTGTTATGACTGCCGTCAACGATAGCGCGCTAGTAGGGGCAAAGACGATTTCACTTGATTCTGATATTGTGACGAACAAGCAAATTACGATTACCCAGCCGGTCACGTTCGACGGTCATAGCCATACGGTTAGCCCAAGTTTCCCAAGAACCGACAACAGCAACAATGCTGCAATTGGCATCCAGGCTGACAATGTCACGCTGAGCAACCTAATAGTTGATGGTACGAGTGGCACAAACCTACACGGTATCAATGTGTTTGCGGCTGCGAATGTTCAGTTCAATGCAGTGACATCAAAGAACAACGACCGCTCAGGTATCGTTAATAACGGCTCTGCACTGACAGTGACCGATGTAACGACAGCTGGTAATGGTTGGCATGGTATCAATGTTGACCAGGGTAGCGCACCATCGGCAGGCGTTTTGACTGTTAATGGCGTGAGCCATCATACCGACACGCTGCACATTTATGTTGACGATACAGCCAAGGGGAGTGTCGTAGACACGAACAACCAGTACGCTTTTTCGCACATTAACCTAAACGGTACACACCCGAACGATCGCTTATACATGCTGAAGCCGGGCGTTGCGACACTGCTCTTTCCTGCAAATAATGCAGTGATCAACTACAACAATTTTGACTTTGACTGGACAGATGTTACGGGCGCCGTCAGCTACGAGTTTCGTAATTCTCTCACAGATGCAATTGATGGCAACGGCATGCTTGTCACACAGCATTTTGGAGCAACTAGTCCGATCTCACAATTGCATTCCAGCGGTGCACCTGATGGTACAGTTCGCTACTGGCAGGTTCGTGCAGTTGATGCAAATGGTGTGAAGGGTGACTGGTCGTCTGTTTGGAAGATGGCTATCGACATGAGCACTCCTGTCGTGCCGTCGGCTACCTACACCGCAACGCCAAGCGGTACTGCAAAAACGAGTGGTGGCTACACCAACGAAAAAGATTTCAAGTTCACTCTGTCTTCATCAGCTGACATCGTTCGCTATCAGCTGAAATATTGGAACGATATTCCAGGCTCACCGTTCAAGGAAGCTTCACCATGGAATCCAGCCAACCTCAGTGGCTACCAGGCAGGACAGGGCCTCAATGCGTATGTTGACCAGTTCACACAAGGTGAAGGCAAACATTACTTTGCGTTTAGCGCCTGCGATGCAGCCGGCAACTGTTCGGCATATAGCACGCCGTTTGTGATCACCTATGATAAAACAATTCCAGATACAGTTATTACCGGTGCGACAGTTTTGGGTAATACACTTAGCTTTGAGGGGAGTGTGAGCGACATACACCTCAACTATTATTACTGTTATCTGACAACTAACCAGACTATTGTTGTTGATGGTCATACCTTTACTCCAGGTCAAGAAGTTCGCCTCAATGGCAATGCCGACAGCTCACGTAATGGTGCATGTAGCACTACATGGGCAGGTGGTGTGACTAGCTTCACCGGTGTGATCGGTGGCTTTACTATTCCTGGCGTGCCAGATGGTGACTATACTATCAACTTGGTGGCACACGACCTAGCTGGTAACCACAATGCCGCTAGCCCTGCTCAGTATGTTTTGACGATCAATCGTACCGTTCCGCCAGTGACCGAGGAGGAAGAAGAGAATACTGAGCAACAGCAAGACTCGACGACTACGCAGACAGGTACGCCAGTTCCAGCTGCGACTGTTGTAACGCCTCAAGATACTACGCCTGATGCTGAAGTTGAGACCGAAGACGACACAGATGGTAACGTCTCGGCAGCAGGTGAGAGTGACAGCAAGAACGAAGCAAATACGCTTGGCGAAAGCGACAACCAAAATTCATGGTCACTCGTGAACGCGCTCCTGGCGGCCGGTGTCGTTCTCGGTAGTATCATGGCGCTTGTCGGTGCCTTTGGCAAACAAGACAAAGATGCAAAGAGCAAGCGAACCCTCGGTCTGCTAACACTTATTCCAGCACTTGGCGCGGTCGTTCTGTTCTTTATCGTTGAAGATCTATCAGCGAAAATGGTGTGGCTCAACACCTGGACGATCCTCCTTGCGATCATCGCCGTACTGCAAGCAGTACTGGTCGTAAAAGCCCGCGACAGCGAGTAGCTCTTAAAACAACAACGCAAACAGCGAGTCTCTCGGTACGTCAAGAGACTCGCTTTTTTTGACAAAGTTTCTTATACTTATGAACAAGGTGACAACAAAAAAGAAAAAATCTACCATCACCTCTGTTACGAAACATATCCGGCGGCATGTTAAGCTGGCGGTTGTGCCGCACAAGGCAAATCAATACCGTCCTCACGCAGTTCGCCGCTATAGCATCGCGGGTATCGTGTTGCTGGTTTTTCTCGTTCAGGGTGTGTATAACAGTGTGACCTCGGGGAGAGTACTCGGGGTTGAGTCGACTATTACGGCGAGCGGGCTGCTTGCGGCGACAAACACGGCGAGAGAAGCGGAAGGCAAGCCGGCTTTGATACTCAACACAGCACTTTCCCGCGCAGCACAGCTAAAGGCTGAAGACATGTTGACGCATCAGTATTGGTCTCATACCTCACCGAGTGGTGTGACGCCGTGGGATTGGTTCGGTAAGGTCGGGTATTCTTATAGCGAAGCAGGGGAGAACTTAGCAAAGAATTTCACAACTTCAGATGCCGTTATCGGCGCCTGGCTGCAGTCGCCAACACATCGTGATAATATGCTCAAAGGAGTGTTTACGGACGTCGGTTTTACGGTTGCCACCGGGATACTTGATGGTCGCACGACCTCTGTAGTTGTGGCGCTCTACGGTACGCCTGCCGAACAAGCTGTACGTGGAGTGACTGAAGAGTCAGGCATCACCGGCCAGCCGCTTAGTTTCGTTGCTCGGCTTGGGCTCGGTCTGCAGTCGTTGACGCCTGTTGCCGTCGGGAGTATCGCTATCTTGCTCGTCGGGGCAAATATCGCTCTCATAGCCCACTTTTATCGCAAAAAACTGCCTGCACGGCTGCGCCGTAGCTGGTATAAACACCACGGTATCTACAAGGCGGTTGGATTTACGACACTCGCACTTATTTTGCTCGTTGCATACGGAAGCGGCGGACAGTTGTAAATTTTACTGATTTATCTTATTTGGCGTCTCACCATACCAAAATTTTATGATGTTGTCGGTCGTAATGGTGTTGATACGCCCGACGGCCTCGACTGTGTTGTATGCTGAGTGCGGCGTGACGACGACTTGCGGCATGCGCAGAAGCGCTTCGGTCTCGGCGAGATTTATCAGAGTTTCCTTGGTCGTTTTGTTGTCTAGAACTGTATTGATCTCTATCTGTTCATTGAGGAACCGCTCGCCCTCTATGGTATCGAGCCCGGCTCCGGCCAGATGACCACTTTCGAGCGCCGCTATGAGTGCATGGGTATCTACCAGTTCGCCGCGAGCAGTGTTTATAAGTATAGCGCCCTGTTTCATCTGCTTAAGTCTAGCGGTATTTATGAGATGGACGTTTTCGGGGACGAGTGGGGCATGAAGAGTGACGATATCGGCGCTTGCGAGAACTTCGTCGAGCGGCGCATAGCGAAATCCTATCTCCTCGGCAAGTTCCGGTTTTTCAAACACATCAAATCCGACGACATCCATACCAAATCCTTTGCCGATCCGTGCGCTATGCTGGCCGATTCGTCCCATACCAACGATACCAAACGTTTTTCCCTTGAGGTCAAAACCGCTGAGCTCGGTAGGCGAGTAGACACCTTCCTTGGTTGTTTCGAGTGTACGGGGGAGCCGTCGGGCTAGTGCGAGAAGCAGCGTAAAAGCGTGTTCCGCGACGGTATTTTCACCATAGTTTGGGACATTGACGACGGTTATATCGCGTTCTGAGGCGGCTTGCAGATCTATATGGTCAAAACCAGTCGAACGGGTAGCGATGAGCCGTAGTTTTGGCATAGCGTCCATGAGTTCGCCGCTGATATGGCTGTGGCCCACAAAAACAGAGACTACTTCCGCTTCCGGGTCGGTTGCGTCGGCGGTCAAAGGTTCGGGTATGAATTCCCAGTGATGATCGGTGCCCTGAAGCCCGTCTGACAGCTGCACCTTGTCTGTTTCGCTTGCCTCATAAAATACTATTTTTGCCATGTTGCTCCCGCCCGTATCTGGTATTACTACTTATGTTACTTTCATCATAGCATACAGGGGTAGAGCGAGGTAATATTGACATTTTATAACGTTTATGCTAATATAAAAGTATGCTCAAAATAAAACAAAAATTTCACATTACATTTCCTCGTTTTCGTCTTTGGCCGCATCGTTTGAAGTTGTCTCGTCCGACACCGGAGAACGACGAGCTCATTACCGCCATCGATGCCGACAGCGCAGTCCACGACGACAACTGGCAGCTCTCGGAACATCCCGACACGAAACAGTTGACCGAGTATTGGACCGAAGTCGAAGAGGATATAAAACACGATCCCGAATGGCAGAAGATTTCCGAGTCGGACGCTTAAGGTTCCATTTCCTTGACCCTCACAGTTTTTTCCGCTACACTTAACCATAAGTTTGATGCGAGCAAACAAACAGAGAGACTTACGTAAAAAATAGAGGGTACTTTTTCATGAAAAGGTTCTTGTTATCTCGCCGGAGTATTACTTCAGTACGTCGGCATACCCAACGCTCACAATACAATCGCCGCACACTCCGCCGTCATATCGGTAGTTTGTTCATGCTTG